>JAKAEG010000109.1 GCA_021819985.1 Nitrospirota bacterium
CAGGCATAAAACCCGCTGCCTCTGATTGCTATATTTTTCCGTTGTAGATTTACTTTAGATGGGTTCACGCAAAAATAAAAAAATTTTCATAAGGAGAATTTCACGGTTGAATACGAAATTATTGTTGCTATAATTTGTGTAGGATTTTAAAAATGAAAAGGAGAAAAGAAGATGAAGATCACTGTACCTGTCATGTTCGCTTTGATTGTGGCACTTGCTTTACCCTCCATGGCTCTCGCGCAAGACCCCTCCGGTAAGACCCTGTATCGGAAATATTGCAACATGTGCCATCCAAACGGAGGAAATATCATGAAACCCGGATTCGGGCTCCACAAAGCGGACCTTGAAAAAAATGGAGTGAAGACGGAAAAAGATATCATCGATAAAATGAGGCATCCGGGCACCGGCATGCCCGCGTTCAGCAAGGACAAGATATCGGATTCAGATGCAGATGCGATAGCAGATTACATAATGAAAACTTTCAAATAAGATAACCGGCTTAAAACTAAAATAGGGTGGAGTGGATTTCCGAAGGCAAGAAGCAGGGAATCCTCCGCCCGCTCTATCTGTTTATAACTGGATTAAGAAAAAGGAGAAAAAAAGTGAAGATCCCTGTGCCTGTCATGTTCGCTTTAATTGCGGCAATTGCATTGCCGTCCGCGGCTTTTGCGAAAGGTCCCTCCGGTAAGGCCCTGTTTCAGAAAAATTGCGCCAGCTGCCATGCCAATGGGGGCAATATGGACAACCCCGAATATACGCTTCACAAAAAAGACCTTAAGAAGCACGGTGTGAAGACGGCAAAAGACATCGTCGGTAAAATGAGGCATCCGGGCCCCGGAATGCCAGCGTTCAGCAAGGAAAAGATATCGGACTCGCAGGCAAAAGCAATAGCCAGTTACATAATGAAAACTTTCAAATAAGAAAACCGGCTCAAAACTTACAAATAAAAAAAGGCGGAGTGGATTTAGAAAGGCAAGAAGCAAGGAATCCTCCGCCCTCTCCTTCTGTTTGACACAATTCCCCAGGTAAGAGGTACGTCCACCTACCCATAGATCATCTTTTAAACGATGAATAGGAGGGGGCACTCCGCAAGCAGATCATCTTTTCTTGAATTCGGTCCCGCTCTGTGATTTAATTTTGATATGGATATAACAGGCAAAAAGATACAGCCGCTTCTGCTTGGCGGAAAATGGATAGAGACGGAAACAATAAAAAAGCTCCCGGTCATCAATCCCTATAATAATCAGCCGTTAACGGAGGTCTGCCAGGCCGGGCCTGACCAGATCGAAGAGGCCTTAAGGATGGCGGAAAACGCCGCGCCCGTAATGGCATCGCTGCCCTCTCATAAGAAAACCGCCATTCTGCAAAAGGCCTCCGACATCCTCCTTGCAAAAAAAGAAGAACTGGCCCGGACAATAACGCTTGAAAACGGAAAACCTATACTGGAATCAAGGGTAGAGGCCGAGCGGGCCTCCCTTACCTTCCGGATAGCGTCAGAAGAAGCCGCGAGGGGTTTTAATGGCGAAGTAATTGCCCTGGACAGAAACGCGGCCTCGGAAGGCCGATGGGGAATAACAAGAAGATTTCCGGCAGGGACCGTCCTGGGCATCACCCCGTTCAATTTCCCTCTCAATCTTGTGGCGCACAAGGTCGCCCCGGCCATCGCGTCGGGAAACCCGGTGATAATCAAGCCCGCATCGAAGACGCCTTTGTCGGCGCTGTTTCTTGGAGAAATCCTGATGGAGGCGGGTCTGCCGGAGGGTTGCATGAGCGTTCTGCCAGCCGGGGGAAAGACGATAGAGCCGGCCGTGACCGACCCCCGTGTAAAGGTACTTTCCTTTACGGGCAGCGCGACCGTGGGTTGGAGTTTGAAACGGCTTGCGTATGATAAAAAAGTGATACTGGAGCTAGGCGGAAATGCCGGCGTGCTCCTGGATGAGGACTGCGACCTTGACAACGCGGTAAGCCGCACGATCGCCGGGGCATATTCCTATGCTGGGCAGGTCTGCATTTCGGTCCAGAGGATCTACGCGCACCGCAAGATCCACGATATCTTTTTGGACCGTTTTGTCTCCGGAGTAAAATCCTTAAAAATGGGAAACCCCATGGATGAGAGCGTTCAGATAGGGCCGATGATAGATGAGGACAACCTGGCAAGAGTCGCCTCCTGGGTGGATGAGGCGCTGGCGCTGGGCGCAAAGGCTGTAACCGGAGGCAAAAGGGCAGACGCTTTTTACGAACCCACAGTAGTGCTGGATGCCACTGCCAAAATGAAGCTTAGCTGCATGGAGGTCTTCGCGCCCGTGGTAACTGTTACCCCGGTAGACAGTTTCGAAGAGGGGCTCAAGAGTATTAACGATTCGGTTTACGGGCTTCAGACGGGGGTCTTCACATCAACCCTCAAAAATGCCTTCACGGCTTTCGAGACCCTCCAGACGGGAGGCGTGATCATAAACGACGTACCCACTTACAGGGTGGACCATATGCCCTATGGCGGGGTCAAGCAGTCCGGCTCCGGCAGGGAGGGCGTGAGATACACCATCGAGGAGATGACGGAGCCAAGGCTAATGGCCCTGAAGCTCATCTGATTTTAATTTTTCCCCTTCCCTTCCTGTTTCTTTTTGTTCTGCGGGTTCCGGATATATTGAACGAGGTCAGCCATGTCTCCTTTTTTGAGCTGGGGCCACGGGATGCCTTTTATGCCCATCAGCTTTCTCATTTGCATGCTATGGTCCCATATATCGGCGACGATCTCCGAGGGGTCCTGGTTCTGCAATTTCGAAAGATCTATATAGATCAGTTTTCCGCCTTTGCCTCCCACCCGATGGCATTGTGAGCACCGGAGTTTCGAAAAGAGCGCCTCCCCTTTTTCCGCGTTTCCGGGCCCGCCAACATAATGCAAAGAATAAAGATAAGCCAAAACATCGGCCATTTCATTTGAGGTGAACCTGGGCATTGTTATCTGGCTCCGGGCTATTCGCACCAGAAGCATTTCCGGCGCATTGTTCCACATATCGGAGGCTATCTGGGTAGGGCTTTTATAAAAAGCTTCTGCCCGCCTGCCCAGATCGATCCCTCCCGCCGGGCCTTCACCAAAAACAGAATGGCAGCTGACGCATTCCTTTTTTTCGAAAATCCGCCTGCCCTCAACCGGGTTGCCCGGCCTGCTTAAGGCCGGTTCCTCCTGGCCTTTGGCGTAACTCCTGATAAATGCCAGAATGTCCATCATCTCCGTGCCATCGAAAGTGGGCCATTGTCTTCCGGCCCTGAGCATTTGCGCCATCATCTGCAGGCTGTGGTTCCATATCGCCTGGCTAAGAAAGACCGGCGATATGTTCCGGGGAAAATCATCCAGCGCCCGTTCGCCTTCCCTGCCTTTGCCCGAAACGGGATGACATGAGGAGCACCCCTTCAGTCCGAATAAATACCTGCCTGCGTTCGCATTGCCCGGTACATCTTTAAATCTGAGAAAATAAAGATATGCCGTTATTTGGGAGAACTCCTCTGCTGTAAGCGTTGGTTTCACAATGCCGGCTTTTTTCATTCCTTCGATCATGGCGGGAGTGTGGTTCCACATCTTCGCTGCAAGGTCCAGCCCGGTGTCTCCAAGGTCCACCACGCCCAGGTCGGGCCCGATGGTCCCTCCCACGCCTTTAATGGAATGGCATTTCAAACATCCCTTGCCGGCAAGAAGCAGCCCTCCTTTTGCCGGGTCCTCAGGAAGCGCATGGACAAAAACGGGTGAAATCAAAATGAGCAGGTATGCCGCGATAATCACAAGTATGCTTTTTCTCATTTGCAGCCTCCCATTTTAAGTTTCTATACCGAAAATAGGCGTGACCTATTTTAGCACTATGAACAAAGGCATACCACAATGGAGAAACAGGTCGAACTAATAGTAAAAGAGACCGAGGCTGAAAAGATAATCAATGCCATTCGGGAAGCCGTGCGTACCGGAGAAATAGGCGATAGGAAGATATTCGTTTCCTCAATGGACGACGCAATCAGGATAAGGACAGGCGAGACCGGCGAGACCGCGATTTAGGTTTTTCTCCCTTTACATTTGGGGCTGCGACCCCGGTTTCTGTTTTGATTTCGGCGGGCCTATTATTTTTTCTATCTGCTCGCGGTCCAGGGACTCTTCCTTTATGAGTTCCTGGGCCAGCCTGTCGAGGGCATCTCTTCTTGTCTTTAATACGTCTTCAGCCCTGTCCTGGGCCTCCTCTATCAGTTTCCTTATCTCCTGGTCCATAAGCCATGCCATGCCTTCGCTGTAACGTTTCGGCTGGGCAAGCTCACGCCCGAGAAACGGGTGCTCCTCTCCCCTTCCCAAGTTCACCGGGCCAACCTTGTCGCTCATTCCCCATTGAGCGACCATCTTTTCGGCCAGTGCGGTGGCCTCCTTCAGATCGTTCTGCGCGCCGGTGCTGATATCGTTGAAGGCAATTTTTTCCGCCACCCTGCCTCCCAGGGCCACGGCAAGCTTGTCCAGAAGATAGGTACGCGGATAATAATGCCTGTCCTCCTCCGGCAAAAGCTGGGTAACGCCCATTGCCATTCCTCTGGGCACGATGCTTACCTTATGTATGGGGTCCGCGCCTGGAAGCTCCGAGGCCACTATCGCATGGCCGGATTCATGGTAAGCCGTGATGCGCTTTTCAAGGTCGCTTATGGTCTCCTCCCGGACGGCGCCCATCAGCAGGATGTCCCTGGCCTCATCAAAATCTTTCATATACACCTGCTTTTTGCCGTGCCTGATGGCGATGAGCGCTGCTTCGTTCGCCAGGTTCTCCAGGTCCGCCCCGGTCATCCCCGGGGTGCCTCTGGCGACCTTCTCAAGATCGACATCCGGGTCCAGTTTCTTGCCTCTCACGTGGATCTCAAGAATGGCCTTCCTCTCTTTCAGCCCCGGTCTGTCTACGACTATATGCCTGTCGAAGCGGCCGGGCCTCAAAAGGGCGGGGTCAAGCACATCGGGTCTGTTTGTGGCTGCCATGATGACAACCGCCTCGTGCGGCTCGAACCCGTCCATCTCTCCCAAAAGCTGGTTTAAGGTCTGTTCCCTTTCGTCATGCCCGCCGCCCAGTCCCGC
Source organism: Nitrospirota bacterium (assembly GCA_021819985.1). Taxonomy (GTDB): domain Bacteria; phylum Nitrospirota; class Thermodesulfovibrionia; order Thermodesulfovibrionales; family JdFR-88; genus JAKAEG01. Next base: position 5,093 of record JAKAEG010000109.1, read on the forward strand.
CCCCCTCGTGCGGCCGACGGCGTCTATCTCGTCTATGAATATGATGCTTGGCTGTGTGGCCTTGGCTTTTTTGAAAAGGTCCCTTACCCTTGCCGCCCCCACGCCTACGAACATTTCTATGAATTCAGAGGCGCTTATGCTGTAAAAAGGGGTGCCCGCTTCCCCCGCGACGGCGCGCGCAAGGAGCGTTTTACCCGTGCCGGGCGGGCCGACAAGGAGCAGGCCCTTTGGCACCTTCGCGCCCATTTCGCGGTATTTAAACGGGTCCTTAAGGAACTCTATGATCTCCTGGAGTTCCCTCTTGGCGTTGTCCATCCCGGCAACATCCCTGAACGTGACCTTGGAGGTCTTGCCCTCTTCAAAGAGCCTGGCCTTGCTTTCTCCAAATGAAAAAAGCCCCCCGGGCCCGCCGCTGAACTGTCTGGTGGTGCGCCTCATAAGGAGCATCCACACCCCTATTATGAGCACCCATGGAAGGATACCCAAAAGGAGGTCAAGAAGCGGTGAGGTCTTTTCCTTGGGTTTTACGTCTATCGTGACGTTCTTCGCACTCAGCTTGTCCATTAATTCCTGCCCCTGGAACGTGGGCAGGAATGTCTTGAAGGTTTTTGTCTTGACGGGTTTGCCACCCTCGGCCGGGGTGATCTGGGTTTCCTGTTTGAACTGCCCCGTGACCGTAAGCTCCTGAATGACGACCGACTGGATATTTCCCGAGTCAAGCTGGCTCAGAAATGTGCTGTAGGTAATATTGTATGTCTGCTGCTCCTGCTGGCTGGCCTTGTAATTGTAATTCTGCCAAATGTACAGCAGGAGAAATAAAAGGACGAGGGCTATCACCCATCTCCATTGGCTGAGCTTGTCTTTCTGATCCCTATCTTTAGGAGAATCGTCCATGGCCTGTTTCAGAATTTTAGTATCGAAGGGACCCCATGGCAAGGGAAATCCCTTAGACCTGTCTCAAAATCGATCCTGTAGGGGCGACCCGTCGGGTCGCCCCTACGGTCCTGGCCTCTAAAATTTCACCTTTGGCGCCTCGGACTGTCCTGCAGGGATCTGGTAATATTGCGCCGGGCCGACACCAGCTATTCCGGCATAGAACCTGCCCATGAAAGTGCGGCTGTAAGCGTTCAGGGCAAGCACGGCATCATTGTATCGGTGTCTCGCCACCGCTATCCTGTTCTCAGTCCCTTCAAGGCTGTCCTGCAGCTTAAGAAAGTTCTCGTTGGCTTTCAGTTCCGGGTACCGCTCCTGTAAAAGCAGAAGTCTCGAAAGAGGGGCTTCCATCTGGTTTGCGGCATCCATCTTGCCCTTTGGAGTGTTTGCCTGAAAGTATTTCGTCCTTGCGGCAGCGATGTCTTCGAACAGGCCCTTTTCATGCGCCGCATAGCCTTTTACAGTTTCAACGAGGTTGGGTATCAGGTCGTATCTTCTTTTCAGCTGGGTTTCAACCTGCGCCCACTGGTTCTTTACATTTTCATCCATTACTACCACCCTGTTGTAACCGGATATTACCGAGCCCGCGATAATGACCCCCGCCAAAATGATCACTCCCAGGGTTATCAGTACAGTTTTCAGACCTTTGGACATTTTTAAATGAAACCTCCTTGTGTTCCTATGTATGTTTTGTAAACAGCTTTAACATGTCTGTCATTCCGGTTTGTACATATCCCCTCTTTGGAAAGCAGGAGCCGGTCACCATCCGCCGCTTGCGCCGCCGCCTCCGAAACCTCCTCCGCCACCTCCGCCAAAGCTTCCGCCGCCCCCGAAACCTCCATCACCAAAACCGCCGCCTCCTCCCCCGCCAAGAAAGAAAAGCAGGAACAGCCCCGGATGCCGTATGAAAAGCAGAAAAACTATGAGAAAAACGACTCCGGAAAAAATAAGGCGGAAGGGGCTGCTGCGGCTTTCCGCCTGCCCCGCAGCATCCTGGGGAGAAGGCGCATTGGATAACCCCGGTAACTGGACATTTGCGTCCTGCGCGATCTGCACGGCCACGGCCTGAACGGCAAGAGCGATGCCCGTGGAATAATCCCCTCTTTTAAAATATGGGACAAGATACTGGCGCCCTACGGTGCCGACAAAGCTGTCGGGCAGCGTCCCTTCAAGCCCATAGCCTACCTCGAACCTGTAACGCCGCTCGGTGGGCGCTACGACCAGAAGCATCCCGTTGTCCTTCCCCTTCTGGCCGGGCTTCCATTTTTCGGCTACTTTTAATGAATACTCATCTATGTCCTGCCCCTCAAGGCTTGGCACTGTAAGCACGAGCACCTGCGCCGTGGTTTGTTTTTCAAGCCCCTGCAAATATCCATTGAGTTCCTGCCGGACCGGGGGAGCGATTATGCCCGCCAGGTCGGTAACATAATCTCTGGGCATTTCAGGCAGCTTTATTTCAGGCAGGTTTTTTTTTGTATCGCAGGAAGCAAAACGGGCATGCAGAAACGCTCCGGACATTAAAAAAAGAAAAAGAAAAAAAAGCGCGGTAAATCGGGGCGCGTTATATTTTAACTTCATCCGTCAATTCCGAAAGCCTGTTTGCTGCCTCATAGTACTGCTCAAAGGCGGTGTCCAGTTCCTGAGAGGAAAGCTTTGTCCCGAACCTTTTTCTCTCATGGACCTTGGAGAAAGCATAGGTGTTCACCCCGGTTATGGTTGAAAGCTCCTTGATAACATCGTGCGCGGAAACGGGAGGCGTCTTGCCGCCAAACAGATATATAAGCCCCCTGAAGAGCGGCACATATGATTTGATCGAGCGGAAGAAAGCCTCCGTAAGCCTCTTGTCATCCTCTATCATTTTAAGGTAGCCCTGCCTGAGCCCCACAAGCATGATCTCAAGCTCCCGCTCGCACTGTAGCCTCAGGTCTTTCCTGTCTATTTCCAGCTCCGAAAACAGGTCCTCCCCCCAGACCGTCTCATGGACAAGTTTGATGTTCAGGTACTCTATCGGAAACACGTTCATTGAATTTTTAATGTGTCCCGGTGCCATCACAAGGGGCGGGGATATTTTTTTACTTTTTCTTTTTTTCGCATGCGGCTTCCCGATGGCGGCGAGCTTTCTTATCGCCTCCGGGTCCACATGGTTTAAAAGGACGACGGTGTTTATGTCCGAGGTCTTCGGGTGGTAGTCAGGCGTAAGGACACTGCCTATCACATAAACCGAATGCAATTGGCCGCCCGAAAATCCGTTTACCACTGCGTTCAGAAACGGCGCAAGTTCCTCTTTGATTTCAGGCGAGAGAGCGGACAGCCTGAGCCCACCTTCAGTTTCGGACAATTTTATCCACCTTTCTCATAGTTATTAAATTAAAAATGTCTGGCCAGCCCCGTTTTCCTGGCGGCCTCCGAAACGGCGCGCGCAACGGAAGCGGTGACCTTTCTGTCAAAAATGCTTGGAAGAATATAGTCCTCGTGAAGTTCTTCTTCCTTTACCGTATAAGCGATGGCGCGGGCCGCCGCGAACTTCACCTGTTCGTTAACGCCCGTGGACTTTGCGTCAAGCAGGCCCCGGAATATGCCGGGGAATGCCAGCATATTGTTCACCTGGTTCGGATAATCCGACCTGCCTGTCGCGAGCACCCTTGCCAGCGGAAGCGCTTCCTCCGGGGATATCTCCGGGTCCGGGTTGGCCAGCGCGAAAATGACACGGTCTTTTTTCATGCCCGATATATCTTTTGCGGTAATTACATTTGGAGCGGAAAGCCCTATAAAGACGTCCGCCCCGCGCAGGCAATCTCCAATGCTTCCTTTTACGCAGCGGGGGTTCGTAAGCTTCGCCAGCTCTTTTTTATAAGGGTTCATGTTCTTTTTCCTGCCGGAATAGATACTGCCCGCCCTATCGCAAACTGTTATGTCTTTTACACCGGAGGATATAAGCATTCTGGCTGTGGCCATACCGGCCGCGCCCGCCCCTGAGATTACCATTTTCATCGCTCTCATGTCCCTTTTTAAAAGTCTCCCCACGTTCATGAGGGCGGCTGTAATGATAACGGCCGTGCCGTGCTGGTCGTCGTGGAAAACGGGAATGTCCAGGGCCCGTCTCAGTCTGGTCTCTATCTCGAAACACCTTGGGGCCGAGATGTCCTCCAGGTTTATCCCGCCGAATGGGACCGCCATGTTCTTTACTGTGTTTACGATCTCATCCGTATCGGTGGTGGACAGGGCGATCGGGAAGGCATCGATACCGC
>JAKAEG010000110.1 GCA_021819985.1 Nitrospirota bacterium
TGATTGCCCGGAACCGCGCGCCCGGCCTCTTGCGCGGCAATTACGGGTTCATGCATATTAAGGGATTTAATGGGCCTCTCTGGAAGGAACTCATCGCAGAGGCGAAAAAGAGATCAAGGGAGACCCTTGGGTGCAGAATTATTGCAACTGATATAAAGAGCGGGGCTGTCGAGGCGGCAAGAAAAAATGCCGCTGCCGCGGGCGTGGAGCATCTGATCGAATTCGGGGTATCTGATTATTCCGAAACCGAAGTCCCTGAGGGCGGCGGGATCGTGGTGCTCAACCCGGAATACGGAGAGAGAATGGGCGAGGTACTAGAACTTGAGGGCGTGTACGAAGGGATCGGCGATTTTTTCAAGAAGAAGTGCAAGGGATACACGGGATATCTTTTCACAGGGAACCTTGACCTTGCAAAAAAGGTGGGGCTGAAGGCGAAAAAGAGAACGCCGTTTTTTAACGGAAGGATAGAATGCAGGCTTCTTGAGTATGAACTCTATGAAGGCAGCAGAAAGAACAAACAGGATTTTTAATTTCATGAAAAAGCCGTTACCGGGCAAAACAAACATCTCGCCGTATATTACACCCCAGGGGCAAGAGCGTTTAAGAGATGAGCTATCATATCTGTGGCAGGTGAAGCGCCCTCAGGTCACACAGGCAGTTTCCGAAGCCGCGGCCATGGGGGACAGGTCGGAGAACGCGGAGTATATTTACGGCAAGAAGCAATTAAGGCAGATCGATGCCCGCATACGGTTTCTCAAAAAGAGGCTGGACGAATTGGTTATCGTGGACAGGCAGCCTGATGACACCTCGAAAGTATTTTTCGGTGCATGGGTGGAGCTTGAGGATTCCGATGGGAACCTGTTTAGGTACCGCATCGTCGGTCCGGACGAATTCGATCCCAAAAAGGGTTTTATCAGCATCGATTCTCCAATGGCGAAGGCATTGTTGCGCAAGACCGAAGGTGAAGAAGTTGTGGTGGACAGACCAGGAGGGGCGGTTGCGTTTGTGGTGGTATCAGTCGGCTATGGCGGGCAAACGTAAAAAAAAATGAGCGGAGCTGAATTATTAATCGTATCAAAATAGTCTTAATATCCTATATCGTCATTCCCGCACGTCTTAGCGCCCGATTTTATTTTGATAAAGACTGGCCAAGTTGAAATGGATGCCCGATTAAGGTCCTCGGGCATGACGAACAAAGGACGAAATCGGTAAATACTATTATGAGGCCGTTAATATTTCCCATTTCATGCGCGCTCTTATATTCGAGGTGAAATTTTTTTGGCATTGCTAAGTTTACAGGAGGTGAGGCTTGCGTTTTGCGGCCCTGAGCTGCTCGACGGGATTTCGCTGCAGATCGAACGCGGCGAACGGGTCTGCCTGGTAGGCAGAAACGGGGCGGGCAAGTCCACTCTTTTAAAGGTCATAAGCGGCGCGATTTCCCCGGATGCGGGCCAGTGCATGCGGCAGAGCGACGCCGGGATAGGGTTTCTGGAGCAGGAAGTCCCGATGGGGCTCGAAGGCACTGTCTTTGAGGTCGTCTCCGGCGAGCCTGGCCTGAACGGTCTGCTTAAACACAGGGTCGAGAACATCCTGTCCCGTTTAAGATTGGATCCCGAGGCTTCTTTTGCCGGCCTCTCGGGCGGATATAAAAGGCGGGTACTGCTGGCAAGGGCGCTTGTGAGCGAGCCGGACCTGCTGCTGCTCGATGAGCCCACCAACCACCTGGATATTGAATCCATTGAATGGCTTGAGAAATTTCTTCTTCTCGATTTCCGCGGCGCCGTACTCTTTATAACCCACGACCGGAGATTTCTCCAGGGGCTTGCGACCCGCATAATCGAACTCGACCGAGGGAGCATTAGCGATTGGCCGGGCAATTACGCAACCTACCTGGAGAGAAGACAGGCCGAACTCGATGCCCAGGCTTCTCACAATGCGCTTTTTGACAAGAAGCTTGGCAGGGAGGAGGCGTGGATACGACAGGGGATCAAGGCCCGGCGCACACGCAATGAGGGCCGGGCAAGAGCATTGAAGGAATTGAGGAGGGAGCGCCTCGCCAGGCGCGAACAAACCGGCAGCGCCATAATGAGGCTGAACGAGGCTGAAAGGTCAGGCAAGCTGGTTCTTGAGGCAAAGGGGCTGGGATTCAGCTATGAGGGTCGTCACCTTATCCGCGATTTCTCCTCCATCGTCGTGCGCGGCGACAAGATCGGAATTATAGGCCCAAACGGCGCGGGAAAGACCACATTACTTAACATACTGCTGGGCAAGCTGCCGCCTTCAGAGGGCTCCGTGCGAATGGGGACCCGACTCGAGGTCGCCTACTTCGACCAGCACAGGGCGCAGCTTGATGATGATAAATCGGTAGTTGAAAATGTTGGGGACGGATGTGACACTGTAACGGTCAATGGCAGGACAAGGCACATAATCGGATATCTCGAGGATTTCCTCTTTCCCCCGGAGCGCTTACGCTTGCCCATAAGGACATTGTCGGGCGGCGAGCGAAACCGTGCGCTGCTGGCAAAGCTCTTCACAAAACCATCAAACGTGCTGGTGGTGGATGAACCTACCAATGACCTGGATACCGATACGCTGGAACTGCTTGAGGAGCTGCTGATAGCCTACAAAGGCACCGTTTTTCTTGTGAGCCATGACCGTGAGTTCCTGGACAACATCGTTTCCAGCACCATAGTATTTGAAGGCGGCGGAAGGCTCAAGGAATATGCCGGAGGATATGACGACTGGCTCCTGCAGCGCGGCCCGGCAATTTTTTTACCCAAAACGGGGAAGGCCAAAACAGCTGTAAAAACAGAAAGGCCAAGGCAGGCGGCCCGCCCGCGCTTCCTGACTTTCAGGGAGAAAAAAGAGCTGGAAGCACTGCCCGCGCTCATTGAATCCCTGGAAGCGGAGCGCGACAGGCTATATGAGAGCCTTGCGGACCCCGGCTTCTACCGGCAGGACGGAAGCAGGATACCGGCGGCAAAGGCAAGGATCCAGGAACTCGAAAAAGAGATCGCCGGCGGGTATCTGAGATGGGAGCTTTTAGAGGCGCTCCCGAAAGAGGCATAGTACATTTAAAATAAAAACTGCATAATATCCATGTGCGGCAAAAGCAGATCAATCACTGGCACAGGGGAGACCACAGAGCGATACTGAGAGGCATCGCCCGGCGCGCGATGCTTGACCGGGGATTGCTGCCGGATTTTTCCCCCGAGGCCATTGCCCAGCTGAATACGATCGATTCCCCCGCAAAAATCGGTGTCGGCGAGGTCCATGACCTGAGGGTCCGCGACCTGCGGGGACTCCCCTGGGCCTCCATTGATAACGACGATTCCCGGGACTTGGATCAACTGACCGCCGCTGAAAGGCTCGACGGCGCAGATGTAAAAATTCTTGTGGCCATAGCCGATGTGGACGTGCTCGTAAAAAAGGGATCGGCCCTGGACGGGCATGCCAGTCATAATACTACGTCCGTCTATACCCCGGCCATAATCTTCCCCATGCTGCCGGAAAAGCTGTCCGCGGGCCTTACGTCACTGAACCTGGATGAAGACCGGCTGGCCATCGTGATAGAGATGACAGTGGGCGCGGACGGTTCGGTCAGGGCCCCTGATATTTACGAGGCGGTTGTATGTAATCATGCCAAACTTGCTTACAACAGCCTGGCTGCCTGGCTCGAGGGCAGAGGGCCCGTTCCGGCCCCGGTTGCGGCGGCAAGCGGATTTTTTCCTCTTTTGGAAGAAAACCTCCGCCTGCAGGACGAGACGGCGCAAAGACTGAAGAGACTGCGCCATGAGCACGGCGCTCTCAGCCTGCAAACTATTGAGGCAAGCCCTCGCTTTGAGGCGGATGTGATCATAGATCTGGAGGCAAAAGCGAAGAACAGGGCCAATGACCTGATAGAGGATTTCATGATAGCGGCCAACAGCATGACTTCCAGGTATCTGGCTTCAAAGGGGCTACCCTCTTTGAGACGGGTGGTGCGCACGCCTCTGCGCTGGAACAGGATCGTTGAGCTTGCCATGGAATCCGGGTACAGTCTGCCAAGGTTGCCGGATGCTGTTTCGCTCGAACATTTTTTAAGGGAAGCGCAAGCCAAAGACCCGGCCAGGTTCCCCGATCTCTCCCTGAGCGTTATAAAACTGCTTGGGCCCGGCGAATATGTTTTTTCGGCCCCAGGGGAAAAATTCCCGGATGGGCATTTCAGCCTTGCTGTAAAGGGCTACAGCCATTCAACGGCCCCTAACCGCCGTTTCCCGGACCTTATAACTCAACGGCTCCTGAAGACGGCTTTCCTGAAAGCGCCGGGGCCATACTCGATTTCCGAACTTGAGGACCTGGCCAGGCACTGCACCGAAGAGGAGAATGCGGCCAAAAAGGTGGAAAGACAGGTTGGCAAGTCCGCTGCCGCACTCTTGTTTGAATCCCGGATAGGCCAGAGGTTCGATTCCATTGTTACAGGGGCCGGCCCAAAGGGGACCTGGGTGCGCCTGCTGCACCCGCCCGTGGAAGGGAAAGTGGTCGCGGGTTATCAGGGGCTCGATATCGGGGCCAGGGTGCAAGTCCGTTTGGTCCATGTGAATGTGGAGGCCGGATTCATCGATTTTGAAAGGATTTAGCAGTATTCCCCAGGCCAATGTGCCCTTGCCAGGTCTTCACCTGATAATCTGTATCAGCGACGTACCTCTGAAAAGACCAGCCATCCTGTCATAAGACAAATTCACGCGACAGTCTTTTGCGGCTCAGAAACATCTACTTGACCAATATTCTACGTGCGCTAGACTTTAGCTAAACCGGGGAATCCACTCAGAAACCACTCAAGGACAAACGCCCGGATTTCCTGAATGTAAAGATCAGCAAGGAGGAAAGAAAATGCCAAGAAGCGCAGGTTCAGGCGGGGCAGCTACCGCCAAAGAAAAAATGAAACCGTCCCCGGATATCTACACATCCATGAAGGCCGCCGCGATAGACAGGTTCGGTCCTCCGGAGGTCCTCACGCTGCACACGCTCCCAGTGCAAAAACCGGGGCCGAATGAAGTGCTTATCGCGCTCCACTCGGCAGGCGTAGGTGTTTGGGACGCAAAGATACGAGACGGTTCGTGGGCGAGCGGATCCACAAAATTCCCCCTCGTGCCAGGGGCCGATGGAGCAGGCTTTATTGCGGACAAAGGGGCGCTCGTACGACGCTTCCAGATTGGCGACCGGGTCTGGGCGACCCGGTATGAGAATCCTAAAGGAGGGTTCTACTCAGAGTATGTAACGGTGGACGCCAGCAATGTTGCGCTTGCGCCGAAGCAGCTCGCTCTGCCGGAGGCAGCCGCGGCTGTTGTGACAGGGCTGACGGCCCTTCAGGGTATTGATGACGCTCTGCACGTGCAAAAGGGCGAGACTGTAATGATCTTCGGGGCAACCGGCGCGGTGGGCTCGCTCGCGGTCCAGTTTGCGAAACTGCGTGGCGCGCGGGTCATAGGCACGGCCTCGGGCAGCGATGCCAGTGCGTTCGTTCGGAAACTGGGCGCTGACGAAGTATTTGACGCAAGGAGCGACGATGCCGTAGAACAGCTCCGCGTTCTCGCTCCTGACGGGCTTGACGCTGTCCTTGCGCTTGCCGGCAGCGGCACGCTCGATCCATGCCTTGAACTCGTGAGAGCCGGGGGACGGATCGCATATCCAAACGGTGTCGAGCCGGAGCCCGGGAAGCGCCGCGGCATCACCGTGCAGGCATATAACGGGGAGGCCGGTACCGGCGAGTTCGAACGGCTGGATCGCGCTGTTGCCCAAGCCGGGCTCAAAGTGCCGATTGCGGCCACTTATCCGCTTGAACAGGCCGCTAAGGCGCACGAGCGCATCGAACGGGGACACGTCATGGGGAGAATCGTGCTGCAGATCCGCCCATAAAAAAACAAAAAACGGTTCTGAAAGCGCCGCACTACAAAATATCCCCGTCAAACCGAGGACCGCATTATTGGCAAGATCAAGAAGATAAGGGGAGTCAAATCCGTAAAGAGCCTGCTTAAGATCGAACAGAAAGAGTGAACATAACAACAAGTCATTGATTTTATTGGTGGTCCCAACGGGAGTCGAACCCGTGTTTTAGCCTTGAGAGGGCCATTCGGGTTAATTTTTAACGGAGCCTCTGGCAACGGTTTGGATATAAGTGATTGATTTTTAATAAAATGCTCAATTCTTATTTTTCTATATTTTCCTTTATTTTCTGGTCATTGAGCTATGTTCTGCTACAATTTTGCTACAGTGCAACGGCAATAGACATCCTCTATTCTTTTTTTAAAACCGCTGAGTTATAGCCGAGAGACTCTTTATGAGTTAGCCGAAACTCTCCTGTATCCTCTTTATCTCCTTTCCCGTCCTTCATGCGATTTTGCATTTAAAATGCAAAAACACATGCCTGACTGTTTTATTTGCGATCCTCAAAGCCCGTTATCCGGGGAAATGTAGGAATTCCTTCATTAGGTGCTCACCAACCTTCGCGTCCGGCAAAATACGCTCCTTTTTCGGATTGCTCTTGATAAAAGAAAAGGATATAATTAGACTAGTCTGACTAGAAAGAGGGTGAATTTATATGAGGACTTGGCAGTTGCAGGAAGCAAAAGCGCGTTTGAGCGAGGTGATAAAGCAAGCCAAGAAGGAGGGCCCACAGACCATTACGATGCGCGGAGAGCCTACAGCTGTGGTACTTTCAAAGGACGAGTACGAACGGCTCAAGCATCCTAAAGGGAGTTTCGTAGATTTTATGAGGAAATCACCTCTTTACGGAGTGGACATTGACCTGAAGCGGGAGCAGACGTTGACCAGGGAATCTGATATTTCATGAGCTATCTGCTCGACACCAATGTTGTTTCAGAAACAATACGCCGCAATCAAAATAGGGCGGTGGTCGGGTGGCTTGAACAGGTTCCGGCCGAAGCGCTCTTTATAAGCGTTCTAACGCTGGGCGAAATCCGGAAGGGCGTTGAAGCGCTTGCAGATAAAAAAAGAAAAGAAAGGCTGCGCCTTTGGCTTGAGCGCGAGCTTCCGGTCTGGTTTGAGGACCGGGTGCTTCCAGTTGACCTTGCCGTGGCCGAACGGTGGGGCAGACTACTTGCCGAGGTTGGCCGCCCGGTTCCTACCATCGACAGTCTTCTTGCCGCCACAGCATTGCATTATGAATTGCGGCTTGTGACCCGGAATTCAAGAGATTTCGATTATCCAGGGCTTGAAGTGATTAATCCCTGGCAGAACGCGACTTGAACCGTGGTTTTGTCATGTCTGAAAAAAAGGTAATAGAGAGCATATCGCCCGAGACCGCTCATGAATTTGGCGAGATGGTACTTGACAGTCTTGGCCCGGCATTTCGTGAGTTGTCCCAGAAATTTAACTTTGATATCTCGGACTTGTTTCAATTTAGCCCGGTGTCGCAACAATGTTCCGTGAAACGGCAAAAACTCGGGTTCGGCATTAAGGAAGCGTCAAAACAATCCGGTGTGCCGCAATACAGGATCAAGGCAATTGAGGGCGGCAGTTTTTCGAATATCACTCCCGAGACGATGCGCAAATATGTTTTCTTTTTAGGGCTTGAAAAATGGTATCGGGACTGGACCCTTAAAAATAAAAAACTCGTGAAAGCCAAGGGATTGCCCGTTCTGTAATTGGACGTCGATGGCATTGTTCACTGCCGAGCCGATCGCGCCTGAGGAGCCGTCCACGTGGGCCAGGGCGAGCGATACCTTCTCCAGAAAAAGCACGGCGCCTACCTTTACAAACTTATTAGACAGGCGGGTTACCTCAATGTCCCTGATGGTTATCCCCTTGTCCATCAACGGGCCGCAATGCGTTATCCTTTTCAAGGCGGCCGTCCTTCAGATGATAAACATGGTCAAAGCCGTTGACCATGCGCACGTCGTGGGTCACCACGATAACGGCCGTCTGGTTTTCTCTTGCAATCTTTTTCAGGATTTCCATCACCTTCGTGCCCCTTGCGGTGTCAAGCGAGGCCGTAGGCTCGTCAGCCAGCACCAGTTTGGCGTTATTGGCCAGGGCGCGGGCTATGGCCACGCGCTGCTGCTCGCCGCCTGAAAGCAGGGCCGGAAGGGCATCTGCCCGGTGGGCGATCTCCATGTATTCAAGAAGCTCCCTGGCCCGGTTTTTCGCCTTTTCTCCCTTTATGCCTATGAGGTTTAAGGGTAGCAGCACATTCTGCCTTGCCGTAAGAAAAGGGATAAGATTATGGGACTGGAAGATAAAGCCCACCTTTTCCCGGCGCAGGCGGCGCATGTCTACCCCGGCCCATCCGTTTTTCTGAAATATCGTCTGCCCGTCGAAATCGATTTTGCCTGCCGTGGGCTCAAGGATCAGGCTGATGCATAAAAGCATAGTGGTCTTGCCGGAGCCCGACGGCCCAAGCAAGGCAACCAGTTCGCCTTTTGAAACGGACAGGTTAATGTCCTCAAGTGCGCGCACTTCCAGTTCCCCGGAACCAAAAATCTTCGCCAGCCCCTCGATCCTCAGGATTTCTTCCATTTAATCGCCGCCCAGTGCCATTGCTGGCTCGGTTTTAAGCGCGTTCCAGAGCCCAAGAATGCTAGCCAGAACGCCGCCCGCCAAAGCCACTATGAAAGTGACAAGGTCATCTCCGGGCAGCAGCAAGACAGTCCGCGGAAATTTGGAGTACGTGTTATGGATGACAAACTGTCCTAACAGGAAGGCGCTGACGGTAAGGAGCAGAGACTGCTCCAGCACCATCCTGATAATTTCCCAGTCAGGCGCCCCTATTAGTTTCATTACCGCGATGCTCCTGATCTTTTCCATGGTGAATGTATAGACCACCAACGCGATTATCACTACGGAAATGAGCAGAAGGAGCACCCTGAAGAGCAGGAGCTGTTTGGATATGCTCGCGAGCCTGCCTTTCAACAGCAACTGGACCTCGTCTTTCGTGCTGTATGCGTTCAGATACAGCCATTTTTCAATCATGCGGGCCGCCTCCGCGCGGTTTGCCCCCGGTTTCATCTGGACCAGAATGGCGTTTATGATATGCGTATCGGACTGCAACGGGGTGAGCAATCTTTGGGCTTGGTCCGGAGACAAATAGCTCTGCCCGGAAAGGGTCTGTAGCAGCCTCTCGCGCTCATTACGCACCTCTTCGTTGTCCGGTTGATACAGCACCTCCTGGGCGTCATGGAGAGACATATAAACTATAGGGTCGCCGTCGCCGTCCACCGCGTCATTTGTAAGCCCCACCACCGTATAAGTATGATCGGA
>JAKAEG010000111.1 GCA_021819985.1 Nitrospirota bacterium
CGACCATTCGGCTGTGGAGTTCTTTAAATCCACTGAAGGCGCGCTTGAGGTCTTCAGGAGCGGAGCGCGGCTTGCCAAGGGCACAACGGACGAAAAAGGTCTGGTGCACACCTATTTCGCCAATCCTTTCGGCGCGCCCCAGCGCAGGGACATTCATGAAACACAGGCAAAATTCTATTTCGATTACATGTTCAAGGCCGGCGTCAGGATCGGGCAGATACGGACGAGACTGGGCATCGGAGGATTCGAGCATACAGGGCCGAGGGCTGCTTCAATGGGCCTGCTGCAGATCATCCGCGATTCGAAGCGTTGAACGGGTATAAGGACCGCATTTCGCGATGAGCCCCGCGCTTCTGGCCTGGGCGGCGCTGCCCTTTTATCTGGCGGCAATTGCGAAAAGGCGCTTTCTCTATGCGGGGTGCCTTGCCCAGGCGGCCTATCTTCTGTCAAGAGGCATAAAGCTTGGCAGGGTGCCGCTTATAGGCCCGCACGATACCCTCATATTGCTTGCCGCAAGCCTCGCTGGTTTCTCCGCCTTCTTTAACGAAACAATGCGGCGGGAGAAGGTCTTTGGGATTTTACTCGGGGCCATGGCCTTTTTGTTTTCCGTTTTCGCCATGCTTGCCCGCCCTTTCGAGGGAGCGCTTCCCCCCGTGCTCAGCACTTACTGGTTTGAACTGCACGTGGGGCTTTCTTTTTTCTCCTACGCCCTCTTTGGTATTGGCGCGGCGCTCGGGGTAGTTTACCTGCGCGAGGGCGACGCGGCCCTTGAAAAAAGCCAGTACCGGTCCATACTCTCGGGTTATCTGCTTTTCAGCCTCGCCATGATAGCAGGCGGGGTCTGGGCGTATCTTGCCTGGGGGACATACTGGCTGTGGACCCCGAAGGAGCTTTGGACGTCGATACTTTGGCTCTATTACAGCCTTTATCTCCATCTGCGCCTCCGGCCCGGATGGCATGGGAAGAAGGCCGCGATGGCCGGGGCCATAGGCTTTCTGGTGGTATTGTTCACATACCTCGGTGTGGGGCTTCTGATGAAAAGCTCCCATACCTTTTAGCCTTCGGGGAAAATGGAATTTTCATTTTCAAAGGGCAGGAAAGCGCTGTGGGAGGCCTTGACCTCCCAGGGTCTGGCCGTATGGCTTATCGGCCTTGAGACAGCCGTCCTGCTCGTGGGTTCCGTCATCATGGCCCAAAACAGGGAGGTCACGGGCGCGATGAGCGGCGGGCCACCCCTTTTCCTCTGGCTGACAAGCGGGCCGCTTGTGCTTACCTGGTGGCTTTGGGCCGCGATATTGGTGCTGGCGCTGCTGGCCATAAACACCATCTGCTGCAGCGTGGAGAGCGTGAGGCGGAAAAAGGGCGGCCTGGTTACTCTTCTTGCCCCCCAGGTCATACACGCCGGGTTTCTGCTGATACTCGTTGCCCACCTGATGAGCACGCTTGGGGCCTCAAAGCTCACGGGAGAGCTGCCGGAGGGCGCCCTGGCAAGGCTCCCCTCAGGGTTTGATCTGTTTCTGGCGAAAGTGGAGTCAGGCACGCGGCCCAACGCGGAAGTGGAATTGCTGTCTCAGGGGATTGTCCTTAAGCGCGGGGCCCTTGCCCCAAACCATCCGGTCTTTTTTCGCGGGTATGGTTTTTATCTGCAGGATGTGACAATGCAACCTTTCCCTGCCGCGGTAATCGAAGTCAGCCTGGAGCCCGGCGCCCCGTGGGCGCTTTTGGGGGCCGTGTTTTTCACGGCGGGCGCTGTGCTGCTGGCGCTGCTGAAGACGAGACAGGAGTGAGAGGTTTCGTAAAACGCAAACGGCCCCTTTTTTAGGGGCCGTTTGCCGCTGACTATGCCGGTCTTTCTTATGCCGGGTTTTCCCCGGCGGCCTAGAGGTAGACTTCCTTTTTGACCAGCACGGGCTTTATGTGCGCGTCTATGAGCTGCCTTGTATTTTTGACCTTGAGCTTTTCAAAGAGGAGCTCGAATTTCTGCTCGATCTCCTTCATGATCTCGCCCCTGATCGACGCCGGCAGGTCCCACCATTTCTGCTTGAGCGGGCCGAAGCCTTTTTTCCTTGTCTTGTAGATGAACTGGTCTTCCGTCTCGCTCTCCTTCTTTTCGCCGGCGTACTCGGTCTTTATGAACTGGTAGACATCCCGCCTGAATTCCTCGGGCAGGTGCTTGCTGTCGTAGATGATGTTCTGAAAGCCCGTGGCAAGATGGACCTCTATCGTGCCGGTCTTCGGGAACATGTCAAAGGCCTCTTCGGGCAATGTGGAGGCCCCGTGCTGGACGCAGCCGCCGAGGCCGTAGTTTTTTCTGGCCATATCGGAGAGCACCTTCAGCGTCTCAAAATCTATTTTCACCTTGGCGAGGGTCCCGTCGGGCAGGACGACGCCCCCATGCGAGGTGCCGGTCTGGACGCTGAGCTTGCTCAGGCCTGCCTTCCCCTTGAAGCTCTCGTTAAAACCCTCCAGGTAGGCCGAAAGCTCGTCGGGGGTGCTGTTTTTGCCGCCGATTTCCCCTATCTCCCCGCCGGTTGAGACCGTTATCCCTTTGGGTTCGTTCTCACGAATGAACCCGGCCAGCATCGCGGTGTGCTCAAAATTCGGCCTCTGCTGCT
The DNA here is from genome assembly GCA_021819985.1 of Nitrospirota bacterium. GTDB lineage: Bacteria > Nitrospirota > Thermodesulfovibrionia > Thermodesulfovibrionales > JdFR-88 > JAKAEG01. Next base: position 2,616 of record JAKAEG010000111.1, read on the forward strand.
CCTTGACTGTCGGCCTTGAAAGGTCCACAAGGGTGGACGCATCTATGTCTATGTTGTAAAACTCCGCGTCGATGGCCTCTTTTATGAGCCCCCTGATGTATTCCGTCTCGGCCTCCTTCCCCTTCTGGTAGTTCTTCAGGGAGAACTGGAAGTGGTCCCCCTGAATGAATACCGGGCCCCTGAAGCCTTCCTTCAGGGCGGCGGCCAAAATCACGGTCGCGTACTCAAGCGGCCTCTGCTTTGTATAGCCTATCTCCGAGCGGGCTATCTCGAATATGAACGCGCCTACCTTGTGCTCCAGCGCCTTTCTGAATATCGCCCTCGATACATCGTATGTAAGCCCCCTTACGTTTATGGCGGGCACGGTGATGCCTGCGTAGTTGCTTCCCATCGCCATGTAGAAGTCATGGATGGAGCAGGGGATGACGCCCTCTGCCTTTGCGGCCTCCTTTATAGCCGTCAGAAGCGCCGTTTTCCGCGCGGCGTCCGGCTCGAAGACCGCCTCATGGACGATGCTGTCCAGGTTTTCAATGAATGCGGTCCTGTCCTTCAGTTTTACAGCGCCATTTGCCTCCACAACGTCGCTAAGATGCTTCATGCAGTCCTCCTTTGGAAGTGTTGCCCGGCTGCCCCGTATATACAAGAACCTATCTCAAAATTGCTTCTGCTGCAAGAGGCTGAAATCGCGTCATACGGTGTCGCAAAAGAGAAACCGTTCTCAACGCAGCGCTGCTGCGCCTCCGGGCGATTTCCCTTTTCCTCCTTGTCTGCCACGATTTCCTCCCTCTTTCGCTTAAGAATCAATTTTGAGACAGGTTCTAATAAGATAGCAAAAAAACAAGCAAAATGCTCAGCCAAAAATCTGACGCAGGCCCATCATCTTCAAAGGTGTGAAAGGCCCTGCCGTTTACCGGCCGGTGACGGCCTCTATGCTTGCCCGGATGACATCCATCATCCGTTTCAGATTTTCAGGGCTTATGGCAAGCGGCGGCATAATGACTATCACATTGCCAAGCGGGCGGATGAAGAGGCCGCCCTCGAGGGCATTATTGGCCACCTTCCATCCGATGCGCTCCCCCCAGTCATATGGCTGCCGGCTTTCCCTGTCTTTTACCAGTTCGATCCGCCCCATAAGCCCGAGGTTTTTTGCCTCGCCCACTCCCGCCACGCCGCCGCCCGCGCCCGATGCCAGATGTTTCAGTTCCGCGGCAAGCAGCTCCGTCTTTTCAGGGAGACCCTCCAGGACCTTCTCCTTCCCGAAGATTCCAAGCGCCGCAGAGGCGGCGGCGCAGGCCAGGGGGTTGCCTGTATAGGAGTGGCCGTGGAAAAAAGTCTTAAGCTCCTCGAAACCGCCCAGAAAAGCGCCGTAGACCTCTTCGTTGGTGATCGTTGCGGCAAGCGGCAGATAGCCGCCCGTTATCCCCTTCGAGATGCATATTATATCCGGTGTCACCCCTTCGTGCTCGCAGGCGAACATCCTGCCTGTCCTGCCAAACCCTGTGGCCACCTCGTCCGCGATGAAGAGCACGCCGTATTTCTCGCAGAGTCCCCTTACCCTGCTTAAATAGCCCCGGGGATGGATGATCATGCCGCCTGCAGCTTGCACCAGCGGCTCCATTATGAATGCGGCTATCTCGTCGTGGCGCGTCCTGAATATGTCTTCCAGAGCTTCGGCGCAGGCAAGGCCGCAGTCCAGATGACGGAGCCCGAGGCCGCACCTGTAGCAATAGGGGGACGGGGCCCTGAGGGTCTCGAAGAGCAGGGGGCCGAAGGCGGCATGGAAGATGTCCACTCCTCCGACGCTCACGGCCCCGAGCGTGTCCCCGTGGTAGCCGTTTTCAAGCGAGACGAATATCCGTTTTCTTTTTTCCCCTTTTTGCCGCCAGTACTGAAACGCCATCTTAAGCGAGACCTCGACTGCCGTGGAGCCGTTGTCGGAGTAGAATATCCTTGTCAGGCGCCTGTTTTTTGCGGGCGGAGTAAAACTTTTTTCCATGAGCCGGGCGAGCTTTCCCGCCAACTCTATCGATGCCTCGCCGGCAAGCCCAAGGAGGGTCGTGTGGGCGGCTTTTTTCAGTTGTCCGGCTATGGCCTCGTCGATCTCCTTTTTCCTGTGGCCGAAGATGTTTACCCAGAGGGACGAAACGCCGTCAAGATACCATCTGCCCCTGATGTCCTTTATGAAGCAGTCCCTTCCCTCCGTTATTATCAGCGGCGCGCCCTCGGCCCATTCCTTCATCTGGGTGAAGGGATGCCAGATGTGGGTCTTGTCAATGGATTCGAGGTTTTTCACCCGGCTATGGAAATCGCTGCCGCTCACTCTGCATTTTAAAGAAATTTTTGAAATTTCGTCAACAAAAGGGCAATGTAATTGAGGCCGGTCATCAGGCGCGATGCCAAGCGGCCTTTGGCTCACCATTGCCTTTTTTTGCGTTTTTTTGTTCAAGATAAAAACCCTAACATCCTTTTTTATAAAGGTTTTTAGCCCGGCTCCGTTCAAGTGCCAGTGAACACCCCTGAAAAACCCTTTCCGATCCCGGCGTTTGATAAGCCCTGCCGCCCCCATCATATCCGCCGGGGCACGGCAGTGTCCATATAAAGAGTTTATGATTTCCCTCCTTGCCTGCCACCGATTCCCTCTCTCTTTCGCTTCAAAATCGATTTGAGATAGGTTCTATGAAAAAGGTGCGATTGACCTTGCAGGCGCCAGATGTCATAACCATTTTCCCGAAGTCCCCGGCGGTCTTGATTTGTGATAACTATCTCCCCTTCTACTTTAGCCTCCTGAGTTAATGCCAAGGATAGCAGAGTTTGCCCTAAACACCGCGCTTTTCAAATCTGTTATAATGGCGCGAAGTACAACTGGAAATCTCAATTCAGCGGGAGGCATTATTTTGGAGGTCAGGCGGTTTGTTTAACATAACGCAAACCCCCTTTTTTGACTGTCAGATTGTATTTTTGGCCGGTATTCTTATTTGCCCTCACCGTGCATTTGCCTATTCGGGAAATGAACACTTTCCGGAGATCAACGACTTATGAACTTTATAGCTTTGTTAAAGGCCCATGAGACTTTTTTTGGAATAACGGCGCCAGACTTTTCTTGGATAGCCTCAGTCGGGCTGATATTATTCCCTCTTTATTATGCTATCAAACTGAATATTCATTCTAAGAGGGAATCATTAGTGTATTCTTCCGTTATCAATCAACTAGGCGATCTGCAAAAAGAGTATATTTTGAAGCCTGGTGCCGGGTTGTCTGAGCAGGCATATGATTCCATTGCTCAGATTTTCAATAAAATCCCTAGTCTGCTTCCTGCATGGAGCAGCTATAAGGCTAAAATAGTGAGGCATAAGAATAATGATGGGGACGATCAGTTTTGGAGCTCTGCTTGTGCCTGCACCGATTTTAATGAGGATTCACTCGTAGATTGTCACCTTAATACAAATTTTTATACTTCCATCCCAGGAATTGTAACAGGCACAGGACTTTTTTTTACATTTTTGGCAATACTCGTAGCACTTCTGGACGTTAAAAAAGTGGGCCCCGAGATTAAAGGGATAGAACTTCTTATTCAAGGCTTGTCCGGAAAATTCCTTTCATCAGTGGCAGCCCTCCTCGCAGCTACCGTTTTTATTGTCTATGAAAAGAGAGTTTTTCATAAGCTGAATGCAGGAACGAAGAAGCTGGCAGCAGCAATTGATAATAATATTCCCTACCTGAGCTTGACACAAGTATTACTGGATATTAATAATGACATAGCCGAACAAACTAAAGCCTTTAGACTGTTCAATACGGACCTTTCACTGACCCTCAAATCAAGTTTTTCAGAAAGCCTTGGTCCGACACTTGAGCACATGATTGAAACAATTGATTCAATGAAAAAGACTATTGACGAATTGAATGTTTTAATGAGACAAGCCGAAGAGAATAAGCAGGATTCAATTGTCTCACAAATTCAGAGCTTAGTGTCTGGCTTGAAAGAATCTATTGAATCGTCGCTTCAAAGAATGGGAGATTCCTTTTCCACCTCTCTATCAGGCTCAGCGATGTCACAGTTTGATAAAGTCGCAAATTCATTGGGTGGAACGTCAGAATTGTTGCAGAATATGAACGGACAATTCTTGGCTACCCAACAGGCACTCAATGATTTAATAGGTTTGGCTAAGAATTCTACCACAGAGCAAATAGAACTCGGACGCTCGCAGGTGGAATCACTAACAAATGTTCTCAAAGACTTGATGATAAAGATGCAGGAAACTACAGGCTCATCGGTAAGTGAAATTTCATCCACTCTGACAGCGGTGACATACGCCCTTTCCGAGAAGGTCTCTCTATTGGGTCAAGAAATGGCAACAATTGTCAGGACAAATACAGACAAAGCTACCGGAGCCGCTGAAGAAGTTATTCAAAAAGCTGGGGTATGGACCCAAAAGAGTGCTGAACAGTTGGATAACCTTGTTGAAAAATACCAGGCACAGATTGAATTGACATCAGAGTTGAAGGACGCTCTGAGGGACGCTTTGGGGGGGTTCAAGGATACTTTGGATAAATACGGAGCGGTTACCGGCGATTTAAAGCAAATTACAACCGACGCTAATGTGTCGGTGAATTTGATGACTCAAGTATCAAAAACACTTAAAGATAATCAGGAGGCTTTGAAGACGATTGCCGGTGCCACAAGAGAACAAATCCAGGATTTAAAAGATTCCGGTAGTGAGCAAATGACTGTGTGGAAAGAAATTAACAACTCTATGGTTCAATATAGGAAGGTGTTCACTGAGATAAAAGATTCATGCGATGCTATTTTGCTGCAAATTGCCGATAACATGACGGACTATACTGAACAGGCGGATGTGACGTTTAAGAAAGTATTGAGCGTTTCTAATGAACTTTTCGGGACCGCATATAATAAGCTCAAGATGTCGGTTGAGGATTTGAACGAGTTATTGCAAGATCTCTCCGAGACAATGAATACCCTGAGACAGAGACCACGGGGAATTGCCCAAATTAACGAAAGGGAATAATTACAGTAATTGGAGGATAAGCATAGCCATAGCGGTTTAGAAAGCTCCTTCACTGATTTAATGACATCACTAGCCGTTATATTTATCCTGCTATTATGCGTTTCACATAATCAGGCACTTGGCATTAATACTCCGCAAAAAGTTTTCATGGAGCTTCAAAAAGAATTAAAGGACTTCAGCGGAGTAGAGGTGAAACGAGATAAGAATGACCCCCTTTGTTTATTAATAATAGTTCCAGAGGGTCTTCTCCAATTCAAGACTGACAAAGCTGATATTCCGCCAAAAGGAGATGAATTTCTTCAGTCCTTTATTCCTAAGCTGGCACTTACAGTTGATTCCCCAAAATTTAGAAACGATATAAATTCAATAGTAGTAGAAGGATATACTGACTCACAGGGGGCAAATAAGCCCGGTGGCATTCAATACAACTGGAGATTGAGCCAAGAGAGATCTATGGCTGTCGTCAGTGAGAGTTTATTGATTCTCGAAGAGGGTCACTTTCAAGGCATTCATGTTAATGATTTTGTAAAGATGCTATCCGCCAGTGGGAGAGGTGATGCGAAACTTATTATAGATAAAAAAACTGGCAGGGAAAATATGGCTATGAGCAGAAGAGTTATTTTTAAGATAAGAGTACGCTCCATTGAGCAAAGACTCGTCAAGGACATTACTTCATAGGTATAGCAAGTTATGGAACAGGAACAATCTACAGTTAATAATGTCGAATGGACCCTAAAAAAACTTAAAAACGCTTCTAAAAGCATCATACTATCTACAAAGCAGTTTGCGGATAATTTTAATGTGCCATTATTAGAACCGCTCAGAAAAATTTGCGATTCCATTGGAATTGATAAGCCGGTCACACCCCAACTTCCACCCCCTGAATATTCAGAACACTGGAAAGAGTTTCTTCTGGGTCGCCGCAAGATTCTTGATAATCGCACGCTTCGAAACCTCTGCTGGGAACCTGAAATTGCCTCGGATGTCCGATTTGTTGATTATATTTCTGACAAAGATATACAGCGAAGCTCAAGGGCATTACAAGGTCTGGTTTGGTCATGCCACAAAAAATGGTTGACAGTTAGAAAAAATAGTGTTTTCAAAAAAGAGAGCCTTTTAGATAAAGTCCGTGGATTGATAGAAAAATACTCAGGCACGAATCGTGTTGTAACGAAATGGCAGAATGCATTAGATATAGTATTAAGCAACAAAGGTTCTGACATCTTCGCATCAGACATGATTGAAAATAATCGAACTCTTAAAAATCAAGCCGAATATTGGTCAGTTGATATGCAAACTGAATTCTTTTCTCAAACTCTGTACGTAGCTTATAAAAAATGCATGGAAATGCTCCTCGAAAGCGGCAGCCGTAAATACTTTTTTTCCGAGTTGCTATCTTCACTCCTATGGGATATTTCAATTTTTAAAGAACAAATTGGGGATTTAATTCTCGACAGCAGAATGACACAACATGAAGAGCTAAGAACCTCACTGCAAAATTTTATTCTCGGCGATGAGCGGTTAGGAGATCCTCGCCTGAGGGGGAATAACGTCAAATGGCTTGATATCGAAAAAGA
>JAKAEG010000112.1:0-561 GCA_021819985.1 Nitrospirota bacterium
TGTCGAGGTAGCCGTTGTCCCATCTTGTGGGGTTGGGCTTCCAGGCACCTTCGATACCGCTGGTGGTGGTGTCCGCGCCCTTGCCGGTGCCGAACCGGCTGATCCAGCCCAGACCCTGCTCTTCGATGGGGGCGGCTTCCGGTTCTGGACCCACCAGCTTCGGGTCGCCCGCGCCGTGCGCCTTGCCGAAGGTGTGTCCGCCGGCGACGAGCGCGGCGGTCTCTTCGTCGTTCATGGCCATACGTCCGAATGTTTCGCGCACATCGCGGCCCGAGGCAACTGGGTCGGGATTGCCGTTCGGGCCTTCAGGGTTCACATAGATCAGACCCATCTGAACAGCGGCCAAGGGGTTCTCAAGCTCACGGTCACCACTATAGCGCTTGTCGCCCAGCCAGATATCTTCCTTGCCCCAGTAGATGTCCTCTTCGGGCTGCCAGATGTCCACGCGGCCACCTCCGAAACCGAATGTCTTGAAGCCCATCGACTCCAGCGCGCAGTTACCTGCCAAGATCATGAGGTCGGCCCAGGAAATCTTGCTCCCGTATTTCTGCTTGATGGGCC
>JAKAEG010000112.1:571-9174 GCA_021819985.1 Nitrospirota bacterium
CGTTGTCGGGCCAGCTATTGAGCGGCGCAAAACGCTGGTTGCCGGTGCCACCTCCGCCACGGCCGTCGGCGGTGCGGTAGGTGCCGGCGCTGTGCCAAGCCATGCGAATGAACAGGCCGCCGTAGTGGCCCCAGTCGGCAGGCCACCATTCCTGCGAGTCGGTCATCAGTGCGTACAGGTCCTTCTTCAGGGCGGCCAGATCAAGCTTCCTGAATTCTCTCGCGTAGTTGAAGGCAGGGCCCATAGGGTTGGAGGCCGGCGCGTGCTGGTGAAGGATGCCCAGGTTCAGCTGGTTGGGCCACCAGTCGCGATTTGACCTGCCCCTGAGGGCAGCGGTTCCGCCGGTCTTGCCAGTTATCGGGCACTTGCTATCTTCACTCATAATACTTACTCCTTTCGTTTTGTGGGTTCTTAAACCGCGCTATTATGAATAATAGCGCTTCACTGCCCATCTCGCTAACGATTATGTAGTCATCTCATCAGGAATCATTCCTAACAGGTAAACAAAAAAAATCAGCAACTCTTCACTTCGCGCAATTCCTGCAGATGCCATAATATTCAAAGCGCATGCTTGCCGGCTTAAAACCAGTTTCTTTTTCTACGGCCTTTGAGAATGACGGCACATTACCCGTAAAGTCAGTTATCTTCCGGCACCTTGTGCAGACGAGGTTGATATGGTCCGATACGTTAATTTCGTAACGGTTGTCCATGTCGTAATATTCAAGCTCTCGTATCAAGCCTTCCTTCTTCAGCATGTCAAGGGTGTAATATACAGTTGACATGCTTATTCTCGGTACGACCTTTCTGACTTTCCGTAAAATTTCCATTGCCCCCGGATGTGATTTACTATGTGACAGAAGTCTGATAATTTCCCGTCTTTGAGGAGTAAGTTTGTATCCCTTATCCTGCAGACTTGAAATTAGCGTCTGCTCAATATCACGAGGCTTTCTATATTTATTCATAATCGGAATTATTCCTATTTAATATCACATATTGTTTGCCTTGGCAAGTGCAGTATCAGCCAGCATATAAGTTCAGTGTATGATTGAAATGAGAAGATATGGGTACCAGTACTGATTTGTGATTGTATAGATAACGGCCAACAAGAATAAAGTGGTGATTCCCAGCCGTACTCATTAGTCAATACAACGCGTTATATGTTGCGAACTTCAGGAAGCATTATTGAATCCGCCGCATTTATGCAAAACCGTTTGGAGGGGTACTTGGCGTCGGCCCAGGTCCTTCAAAACTGTCCTTTTCAATTTCAACTACGCACGGGGCTATAAAAAGACGGTATCGTTTTTTGTACTTTCGGCAAATTTCTGATACCTTTTTGCACTTTCGGCATGATAATGCGACCGGTCACAGGGGGCATGGGGCGCAGCCCCATACATTTAAAGGGCGGGAGGGTGGATCAATAAAACGCTTTAGGGGATGACCTTGTTCAGCTGGTACTCGACTATCCCGGTGGCGCCTGCGCGTTTCAGCTCGGGGATGAGGTCTCTTACGGTCTTTTCGTCTATGACCACGTCAAGGTCATACCAGCCTTTCTCGGTAAGAAGGGCGATCGTGGGCGAATTCAGTGAAGGAAGACATTTAAGCACCCGGTCAAGCGATTTGTCGGGCACATTCATCTTGAGTCCTACCTTCTCCTCGGCGGCCAGGGCGCCCCTCAAAAGAAGGACCAGATTTTCCATCTTCTGCATTTTCCAGCGGTCCTTCCAGGACTTACTGTTAGCTATGAAACGCGTGCTGGACTCCAGCATTACATCCACAATGCGCAGATTGTTCGCCCGAAGCGAGTTACCCGTCTCGGTGAGTTCCACAATGGCGTCGGCCAGGTGCGGGGGTTTCACCTCTGTTGCCCCCCAGGAAAACTCCACCTCCGCCTTCACCCCGTTTTTCTTCAGATACCGTTTTGTATAGCTGACAAGCTCCGTCGAGACGCGCTTGCCGTTTAAGTCTTTCAGTTTTTTGATCGAGGAGTCCTGCGGAACCGCAACCACCCATTTCACGGGTTTTAGCCCCTCTTTGGCATATATAAGCTCCGCCACTTCATGCACGTCCGCGTTCTGCTCCAGGATCCAGTCCTTGCCGGTCAATCCGCAATCCAGTATGCCCTTTTCAACGTACCCGGCCATCTCCTGGGCCCTGATGAGCATGGCCTCGATCTGGGGGTCGTCAAATGACGGATAGTATGAACGGGATGAGACTGAAATGTGGTAGCCCGCTTTTCTGAAAAGCTTCAGAGTGGATTCCTGGAGGCTACCCTTCGGAAGCCCTATCTTAAGTTTCTTCTCCGCTGACATGACCAATAAATTATCACAGACAGTGTTTTTATTTCAACTCCGGGGATTTCAAATAAAAACTATTCCAGAAGCGGGTCGGGAATCCCCGCGTCGGCAAACCCTTTGGCCCGATAGAGGCAACTGTCGCACCTGCCGCAGGGGCGTCCGGAGGACGCAGGGTCGTAGCAGCTCCAGGTCAGCGCGTAATCGACCCCCAGTTCCACGCCTTTCCTGATTATCTCGCCTTTTGTCATTTTCAAAAGCGGAGCATGCACCCTGAATTTTATCCTGCCTTCAACGCCGGCCTTTGTGGCCAGATTTGCCATTTGCTCGAACGCGGCAAGATATTCGGGCCTGCAATCAGGATACCCGCTGTAGTCCATCACATTGGCCCCCATGAAGATGTCCGGGGCTTCCAATGTTTCGGCCCAGGCGAGCGCGAATGACAGAAACACCGTATTTCTGGCGGGCACATAGGTGACAGGTATGCCTCCGGCGGAGGGAGTATCTCCTTTTGGGACTTCGACCTTGGAGGTGAGCGCGGAGCCTCCTATCAGGCCCATATCGAAACTCATAAGCAGGTGTTCTTTAATTCCCAGGCTCTGCGCCACCGCCTTCGCGGACTCAAGCTCTCTGGCGTGCCGCTGCCCATAACTGAAACTGAGGGCGCACGGCGTATAGCCTTCCTGCCTGGCAATTGCGGCGGCGGTCGCTGAATCCAGTCCTCCGCTTAAGAGCACGACGGCCTTTTTCATTTTCATCAGTAGATATCGTCTCCATTGCCCGGCACGCCGTGAGGACCGGATGAACTAAGCGTATAACCGGAATCCGTCACCTTGTACACATACGGGTTGCCCCATGGGTCGGTAGTTTTTCCCACACTTTCCAGCCCCGCCGGGTATCTGCCGTTTTCAACCCGGTAGACTTCCAGGAAGAACCTCAGCCTGTCTATTTCAGCGGATGCGGCATACCGTTTTGACATAACAGGATGGGCCTGATATCCCGCATAGAAGGCCCCGGCGGACAACAGGAAAAGAAATATCAACAACCCTTCCAGGACGAATACCGGCAGGCCTTTGCTCTTTTGAGATGTCCCCGTAGGGGCTGACTCCGGTTTTTCACCGGTATTTTTCTTGTCTATAAGACCTTTGTCATACAGGTCAAGGAGTGTTTTTGAAATTTTGAAGCTATCGATTCCGCTGACGCTCGCAATCGTGCTGACATCGTTTTCTCCATCTGCCAATTCATAGATACGCTTTTCAGTCTCGTCCAGTTCTCCGGGGGGCGCCTGCGTTCTGGTGAAAATGCTTTCAAGGGTGATCTTGCCCTCAACCGCCGCCCACTCATCGAGTATCCGCAGGCCCTCCATGAGTATATGCTGCGTATCCAGGGATATCGGGACATCCTTATCGATGGGTATTCCCTGGGGCTTGAACTCGTAATGGCCCTGCCGCCACGTAAAAAGATAACTTATCAGTTCCGTGAACTGCTGCACAAGGGTATCACTCAGGCCCCCGCCTGAAATGGCGCCCATCTTTACCAGGACATTTCCAAGTTTGGCGCCCGAGGATTTTTGCAGGTTTAGCGCCTTGTCGAGGTCTTCCTGTTTGATAAGACCTTTTTTAAGCAGGAGCAGGCCCATCCTCGATTCCGTCCGCCTGCTTGATTCCACAAATACTATATTGCCCTCGTAAAAAAGGATCCTTATGCGGTCAAAACCCGATTCAACGGTCAGCACGCCCGTCTTGCGCTGGTAATAAATGAGCTGAAGAATATCTGTGAGACCGAATTCCTTAAGAGAGCCTTCTAAAGCCATTCGCGTCCCTGCCTTCTTCTTATTCCGGCAAACGACAATAAATAGAGCAGGCCTATCCCGCTGAGCGAAACGATATTAAGCCACACGTGCTCCCCGGCTGACATGCCGACAGTGAACATCGGATTTAAAAGCGCGGCCAAAAGGAAGAATAGTACGCCCCAAAGCATAAGCATTCCCTGAAGCACATTGCCGCCGTAGATGTACGCTATTCCGGGGGGGGCAAAGCCAAGCGCCCTGATAAGCGCGCTCCGCTTCAACTGGCCGCCGTGTATCTTCAGTAGTCTTGCCACCCTTTTCTTGGGGTCAAGCACCTCGATCTTTACGAGGCTTTGATAACAATCACCGCACATCCTGCCCCAGTAAAGCTCTTTTTCGCACTTTTCGCAGAGTATCTTGCCGCATCTTGAACACCTGAACGCTTTTACCCCGCCCTTCTTGCCGTAAATTAAAAAGATGACGGTCCACAAAAGAGAAATGGGCAGAAGGAGGTCCGGAAGAAGGCCCTCAGATGAGACTGTCCCGTTCCTGCGGGTCTTGTCGAACATATAATAGTAATCCTGCATCCCCAGCAATTCATCCATAAGGAGTTTACCGCCGGGGGGATTTTTTTCCGCCATGCTCATTAACCTGGCGATCCGGGCCGGGTCCATGCTCGTGGCCTTCCTGTAGAGTTCATCTCCCTGCTGATAATCGAGTGCGTCCCTGCTCATCTGGGCCAGGTTGAAGTAAGCCGCCGCCCCCGGTTTTATCCCTAGGGAATCTTTATAGAGTTCTCCCGCTTTGTCCGGCTCTCCCATAAGCAAATAGCAGTTGCCCAGATTCACATATGCGCGAGGGTCCTTTTTTTTATCTAATGCCGTGCTGTAGGCGGCAACCGCCCCCGAAAGGTCCCCCCCCCGGACCGATGCCAGTCCATAAGAGAACAGGTCCTCAAAATTCCCTTTACCCGCAAGGGCCTGGAGGGCAAGCGAATTGTCAGCGCCTTCATTTACAGAGACCACGGCCCTCATTTCAGGTGTCGCCGCGTGGTAAACGCCTTCCGCCCATCCGGTAAGATATGGCACAAAGGCAAAACACAGCAATACAAGACACACCAGCACGCGGTCCCGTTTCTGAAAATACAGGCCAAGCATCAGGAGCACAGACGCCAGGAAGAAGAAAGGACCGAAGAAAGCCCCGGCAGCCGGAATAAGAAAAAGGAAGAAATGCCTCCTTTCCTCGTTGATGTCATGTTTTAAAAGCGGGAATTCCTTTGGCAGCCTGAGCGCCGCCGTGACCGCCACGGCAATGAAAAAGGACCACACCAGGGCAAATACAAGAAGTCCGGACAAATTCATGGCCCACCACCAGTTCCGGCCGTAAGCCTTGAACCCTTCAACTGAATAGTAAAGCCAGTTAAAAACCCCTCCAGGGAAATCCCGGAGGTCCCGGGCCGCAAGACTGAAATACACGGGCGGAAAATCGGGCGAAGCATCCAGCGCCTGTTGCAACAGGGCCCCGGAATGGGCCGGGTCGTTGGCGGCCCGGTGCATGAGAACATAAGAGAGAGGCTCATTTTCCCTCAAAGGATACGGGTTGTTACCGGAAGCAAAAGCCAAAGAGGACAGCAGCGCGGTCATTGCAAGGACAAAGACAAAAGCCCCGGTAAGACTGGAAAATTTTCTATGCCTTCTCACCAATTCTCCGTTCATCGCCGCCGATGAGTCTCTTTATATTGCCTGTATGCCTCACTATAATCAAGATCGCCAGGGCAGTGGCCGTCAGGACCGCAATCTTCGAAGCCCCTAAAAAAAAGGAGGCCGCGGGAAGGACGGCAAAGGACAAAAGTGCGGCCAAAGACGAGTACCTGGTCAGAAAGGCCACCAAAAGCCATACGGCCACCGCAAAAACCCCGGAAAGCGGGGAAAGAGCGGTTATCACGCCCAGGCTTGTCGCTACCCCTTTTCCGCCTTTCAGTTTTAAAAAAATGGAAAAATTATGGCCCAGAACGGCGCAGAAACCCGCCATGGCCTGCCAGGCCGGGCCGAGCCCCAGAAACCTGGCTATTCCTATCACGGCCGCGCCCTTGAGGGAATCGCCAAGGACCGTAAACAGGGCCGCCAGTTTGCCTGCGCTCCTTAACACGTTCGTGGCCCCGATATTGCCGCTTCCGGTTTTCCTTAAGTCAATACCTTTGATGCCCGCGATCAGGAGTCCAAAAGGAAGGGAACCAAGCAGATAACATGCAACAAGGAAGGCAGCCTTCGCCATTTTTTAGACCGAATGTCTCCGGAAAGACAGCGTATATTTGACGCCCGAGAAGACCGAAAGCGCCAGGGCCACCCACATCAGGACGGTGCCCAGGTCGTAAAGGTCCAGGCCCAGCAGACGTCCGCTCAAAAGAAGGCTCACTATCGCGATGAACTGAAACACTGTCTTTACCTTTCCGCCCATCTCAGCGGGCATTATCATGCCCTTTGAGAGCGCCACCACCCGGAGGGCGGTAACAAGAAATTCCCTCAATATAAGGGCCGCCGCTATCCACATCGACAGCCTGTCCATGTTCACCAGGAGTAAAATAGCGGAGATCACGAGGAATTTATCGGCGATGGGGTCCATGATGATGCCGAATTTAGTGATACTGCCGGTCTTTCTTGCCAGGTAGCCGTCAAGCCAGTCCGTCATCGAGGCAAGGGCGAAAATGGAAGCGCCGGCGACCGGGTAATCCGGGGCGATATAGAGGAAGACGGGTATCACAAATACCCTGCTTAACGTAAGTATGGTTGGGAAATTAAGCTTTACAGTAGGCGTCGATGATTCCATCCCAAAGCCCCTTGGCCTTCAATATGAATTCCGCGCATTCCCTGGCGGCCCCGCGGCCGCCTTTCGCCTTCGTTATCATGAGGGCGTATTTTTTTGCCTCTTCATGGGCGTCGGCAACCGCTACCGGCAGACCGGCCCGCCTGAGTATCGGGATATCCACGACGTCGTCGCCCAGATATGCCGTTTCCTTTGCGGAAACCCCCAGTTTCGCAAGGAGTCCCTCATATACGGGGGCCTTTTCGAGGCACCTCTGGTACACCTCTTTTATGCCAAGCTCCTTTGCCCTTTTTTCAACCACCTTCGAATACCTTCCAGTTATCAGGGCCACTTCGATGCCGGCCTTCTGCAGCAGCTTTATGCCGTGGCCGTCCCGGACATCGAATTTTTTATATTCGTTGTTGTCGCCGTCCAGGATAATGCCCCCGTCCGTCAGCACCCCGTCAACATCGAATATGAGGAGTTTTATTTTTTTGGCCCTCTCTCTCAGGGATCTTATGCTTTCGGGCTTTTTTTTGTTCTGCTTTTTCAAGCGATTCCCTTTTTCAAAATATCGTGGATATGGATAATACCCGCCGCCTGCCCGTTATTGTCAAGCACGGCCAGCGTCGTTATCGAATGTTCTTCCATAATGGCAAGCGCTTTGGCGGCAAGCTCATCGGCCGATATGACTTTAGGGCTCCTGTTCATTATCTCGCCTGCTTTCATGTCGAAAAGCTCCTTGCCATAATGTTCAATGGCCCGCCTTAAGTCCCCGTCCGTTATAACGCCCGCCACGGTTTTCTCATCCGGGCCCTCAGCAACGAGGGTCATCCCGAGCCTTTTGGAGGACATCTCCAGGATCACGCCGGACATGGGAGTCGCGGGAGAAACGCAAGGTATCCTGCCTCCGCCTATCATGAGGTCTTTCACGGTAACCAGCAGTTTCTTTCCCAGGCTGCCGCCCGGATGAAAGCTGGCGAAATCCTCTTCCATGAACCCCCGTTTTTTTATCAATACGACGGCAAGGGCGTCACCCATGGCCAGCGCCGCCGTAGTGGAGGCTGTCGGCACTATCCCAAGGGGGCAGGCTTCCTCTTTCACTCCTATATTTATCATGGTGTCAGCCGCCCGGCACAGGGTGGAATTGCAATTTCCGCTCATTACGGCAAGCTGCACATTGAACCTCTTCAGGTGAGGCAAAATGGCTACAAGCTCATCGGTCTCTCCGCTGTTTGAGATCGCAAGCACGACGTCATGTTTTGTGACCATCCCCAAGTCTCCGTGAATGGCCTCCGCCGGATGAAGGAAAAACGAAGGGACCCCTACCGAGGAAAAAGTGGCGGCTATTTTTTTGCCCACGAGACCGGACTTGCCCATTCCGGTCACGATGACCCGCCCCTTGCACTCATCTATCAAACGCACGGTTTTCAAAAAACCTTCGTCCAGCCCATCGATAAGCGCCAGCAGCGCACCGGCCTCCACCTTCAAGACCCTTTCAGCCTCGCGCAGCAGATTGTCTTTCATGATTTTTTCTTAAAGAGCCTCTTTTATCCTTTTAAGAGCGGCAAGGAAATCATAAACGTCTTCGAGGGCTATCATATTCGGCCCGTCACAGAGGGCTTTTTCCGGCTCCGGATGCACTTCCATGAAAATCCCGTCAGCCCCGGCGGCCACCGCCGCCCTGGCCAATGTGAGCGCGAATTCTCTCTGTCCGCCGG
>JAKAEG010000113.1 GCA_021819985.1 Nitrospirota bacterium
TTCCAGGATATTCTTTAGCGAAGCCCCTTCACCATTACCAGTGACGATCACAGCCCGTATGCCCTCGTTCACCAAATTGCACACCAGAAAAGCATAATCGTTTTCTTTTCCGCTCCCTCCCGAGATTTTTGACAACGGAGCAAAAGAAAATACCGTGAAAGCGGAAGGTTTCGAAAAACCTGCCGCCTCCGGCTGCTGAACGCGGTTACGTGTCGATATTCTTATCAATTCACGGCACGGCACACTGCTGCATTTCTTATCCTGGTTTGTATCCAGGTCTATGTGGCAGGAAAAGACACTCCCAAGAAAGGGCATATAATCGTCCGCATGATGGTAATAAATAACGGGCAGTTCTCTTCTCTTCCCGGCATACAGCATCGAGGCCGTCAACAGTCCCAAATCGGCGGGGTGATTGAAAAGGACAACATTTTTTGGGGCCAGGCTAACAAGTTCTCTGCATATTCCCAACACTTCGGACTTGAAAGATCTCCCCCTATGCGGTTTCAACAGGAGACGCCCAGGAGGGAAAAAGCTCTCGGCATCGGACTGAAGCTTCGAATCATAAGTCCGCCCGGAGTACCTGCCTGTTACAAATAATTTAGAATTTTTCATGTTGGAAAGGTATGTTTGCAAAAGGCGCGTATGGCCTCCTGTGCCGTAAATAAAAGACGTCAAAAAAAGTGTGTCTAAAGAAATTTCCTCTTCGAAGGGGCCGGCAACTCCCATTTTTATATGAGATATGGCATAAATAACTTTTTTTTCAATTTCTTTTAATTTTCGAAGACCCGAGGATACGATCTTTTCATCGTTCTCATATGCAAATATACCAGTCTGATAGCCTATCCTGAGCTGCAATTTGACCAGAGATAGAAAGTTGAACCAGCCCCGATTGGTATTCAGCACGCGGACGAAAAAGAAAACAATCTCGGTGGAGAACTCACAAAGAAGAAACATGCGTGAGCTAAAAACAATATTTTTTAGCCTCAGCCTTATAAATCCGAGCAGCCTTTTCATTTCAGACAGATTCTAACCTCACGAAAAGTCCCCGTAAATCATTTTTTAAGCCAGTTGGATAGGTCACGGCCGATAATTCCTTCCAGTTCCTCAATTTCATTTTTATAATGATCTATTAATAAGGATCGCGTGGATGGGCACATTGAAACCTTTTTCAAATTAAAGGATATTATCTTTTCCTTGATCCCTTTTCTCGTTTCTTTTGGGATGATCACCTTCCAAAGGGATTTAAAAGCGCCACCCTTTTTAGAAAAAAAATCATGAATGAATCTTATTTTTGGCAGCCCTGAAGGATTGACTCTTTTTCTGTAAGACTGGGCGCAGCTCATCGGGTCCACATCTAAAAAAGAAAAAATATCGGCCATAAGAGAATTGGGATCCTGGCATAAATCCTCGTAGAGATAAACTTTGACATCATTAAAATTCTCCTGATATGCCTTTATCCTGTATGAATACAGGCCTTCTTCCAGGTAATTATAGGAAGGGCCGTAACCTTCAGATATTCGCTTGCTGATATTTTCCGTTTTGATCGCGTCTTCAAAACTCAGGTCCTCGAAACCATTCATTCTGAACATCGTATATTGAGAAAAGGCCCTGTCCACCGGATTTCTTAATATGATTATGATCTTGATCTTTTCATGATCAGGGATCAAGCGCTTGATATTGGCGATGGTCCTTTCCGGAAGCAAGAAATAGTAGGTTGAAGCCTCGCCCACGGCCTTGCAGTCCCCCGCGTTGTCGAACAGTTTGCGATAATCGGCCAGGTCATGGACCGTTGAGCATAAAAATTTATCGCCGTCCTTATAAGCCGGAAGCTTATCATCAGCGAACGTGAAAAAAGTCGGTTCTTTGATATGGGGCATGAAGACCTGCGGGTGCGCTTTTAAATAATGCGCGATGGAAGATGTCCCGCTTTTACCTGCTCCGGGAATGAGAAAGTTGATCCTAGAAACGGACACTGGAGTCTCCTCTTTTTGAAATAATTTTATACAGCCCTTTTTTATCGTCTGGTTCAAGGCATGTCCACGACATCAGCAAAGCAGCGGACGTGAAGACTAATGTGAAGATAAGGTTTACGTTATAAGATTTCCATTGCGCTATCGACGCGGCCACGATCAGAAGCAGGCCTAAAATCCAATTAAATAACAAACGAACAGGCACTTTGAAGGATATCGCTTTTGAAATCACAAAGTAATTGAACAAAAGCGACAGCCCGTAAAACAGGGCCATTGACAAACCCACAGCACCCAATCCCAATTTAAATCTCATAGCTGCCCATGTCCCCGCAAGAAATCCCGCATCCCAACCGATACTGCCTATGATAAACGGCTTTTCCATTCCCTTTGCTATTGTGATGATCGAGAATATCCAGGCCGTTACCTGCAAATAACCCGCTATCAGCATCCATCGGAACATCTCAATGGAAGGCATAAATTTTCTTGTATAGAAAACCAATATTATCCAAGGTTTTACGCAGATAATAAACACTAAAAGAGGCACAATAATACAGGTTGTAAGCCTGCCTACTCTTTTCACCAGGTCTATTTTTTCAGTATCGCTGATGGCGGACAATTTCGGAAGATAATAAGTGGCAAAAGAACTCAAAAAAAGTCCTATATATAGATTGCTCAGCGTCCAGTTGACATCAAAAAAGCCGGCGAAAGCCATCCCCATGCGGCTTGAGATCAGCCCGCGCACCGCGGCAAGTGAGAGCGCGCCTGCCGTACCGGTCAACAGCATGGCGCCCGCCATCCTGAAAAAATACTTTACGCCAGGCCTGTTCCAGTATGGGCTGACTTTGAGGTCCGGCATCCATTTGCCGCCTTTAAGAAAATAGAGCAGCGAAACTACGCTGACCGACGCAGTGATTAACAGATACAGCACAAATCCGCCATAATGCCCGTGTGAGGCAAGCAGCGACACAGGATAGGCGACCAACAGACCGGCCATTGCGGCAAAGACCTGTACGGTCGAAAGGCGGCCTATGGCATGAAATCCGTTAAGCATACTATTCAGGTAATCGCGCAATATGCCGGCAAGCACCGGCAGCGCCAGAAGCATGATAAGTTCCGGATGAGCGATCCCGAACCATTTCGCAATGATGTGGGACATCAGCAATAACGATGAACCCACGACGATCCCGAAAGCCAGGTATATAACGGCTGTAGTCTTGATATACATGGTCTGTTCCCGGCCACGCAATCCGCTTACGCCCCGCACCAGAGAAACGCCTCCATTACAGGTTCCGACCGTAATGGCTGATTGCTGTATCTGCCTTAAAATGGAAAACATCCCTACTCCGGCAGGACCGGCAAAAACCGAGATGATCTTCATGGTAACGGCGCGGATCGCAAGACCCACTATGGTGCCGCTTCCGGTCTTCAGGAGGGCAATGATCAATTCTCTCATGCGTTGCTCCGTAATGAGCTATCCGGGTTGAGAGGTGTTACAAATTTACATATGGACTTGAGGACCTCTTCCACATCTTTTCCGTCCATGTGGGGGCCCATGGGCAAGCTAAAGATCGAACCGGCAACGCGTTCAGTTATGGGAAACGAACCGGCCTTCCACCCGAATTCTGAATACGCGCCCGACAAGTGAGGGGGCTCCGGATAATGGATCAGTGTTTCTATGCCGTCCGTTCTCAAATGGTCCTGCAGCGCTTTCCGGTCCTGATGCCTCACAACAAACAAGTGCCATACGGGCTCTGCCCATTCCGCAACAAACGGTTTTAAAAGACCGGGGACATTCTCGATTTTGGACATATAATCCGACGCAATTTGGGCGCGTTTTCTGTTCCAGCCGTCGAGCCTGCCCAGCTTCACACGAAGGAAAGAGGCCTGCAATTCGTCCAGCCTGGAATTGCAGCCTTTCATAATATGTGAATATTTTTTGGGAGATCCGTAATTCCTTAAAAACCTGATCTTCTGTGCGATGCTTTCGTCGTCCGTCACAACTGCGCCGCCGTCTCCAAGCGCGCCGAGGTTCTTACCCGGATAAAAACTGAAAGCCGCGGCATCTCCCAGCGATCCCACGCGTCGGCCCTTATACCGCGCTCCGTGGGCCTGTGCCGCGTCCTCAAACACGTTCAGTCCATATTTCCGCGCGATCATATTTATGCTGTCCATGTCGGCCGGTTGACCATACAGATGAACGGGCATGACAGCTCTGGTATTTCGGGTAACGGCCTTTTCCACGAGGTCCGGGGCTATATTGAAAGTCTTTTCATCCGGTTCCACCGGGACGGGCCTGGCCCCGCATTGTGACACGGCAAGCCAGGTGGCTATGAAAGTGTGACAGGGCACGATCACTTCATCTCCAGGTCCTATTTCATGCGCTCTCAGGATCAAAATTAAAGCATCCAGACCGCTACCTGTTCCGATACAGTATTTGGCGCCGCAAAAGGCGGCAAATTCCCGCTCAAAAGCTTCGAGCTCAGGACCGAGAATATAATATCCGGACCTCAGCACCCGTTCAGCTGCGGCATCAAGCTCCATTTTTAATTCCGCGTAAACGGATGCCAGATCAAGGAACCGGACCGTCATTTTTTCCCACGCACAACTTGCATAAACTCATTGTAGTCCCGGTAATAATCTGACTCCTCATATAAATTAGACGCGAGGACCAGGCAAACGGAACCGGATGAAAAATTGTCCAATTCACGCCAGACCATGGGACATATATACAATCCGTAATACGAACGGTTCAGATGGAAACGTTTTTTTTCATGGCCGTCGTCAAGGATCACGTCAAAACTGCCGGACATCGCGATGATCAATTGGGACAAGGCAATATGCGCGTGGCCGCCGCGCTCGGCGCCCCCGGGCACATCATAAAGATAATAGACCCTCCTGATATCAAACGGCACGTGTCTCATTCCTTCGATAAAGGTCAGATTCCCTCTTGGATCAGCTATTTTGGGGAAATCGATTATTTTGCAACTATCAAGCAATGACATATTATCCTTTCAGCTCCATACGTAAAAATCCTGTACGGCCGAGCCGGCCCCGAAACCCGCCTTAAAATTGAAAAGACCTGTATTCAGGACCTTTCCTTCACGTTCCGTGCTCGCTCCGAACGAAAAATATTTTATTCCGTGTCTCTCGGCGCTTTTTATAATTGTTTCCAAAAGGAGGTCGACAGAGAAAAGAGATCTGCCTTTCTCCGTGGAGGCAATATATTGAGTGTGCCAGGCGGACTTGCTCATTTTAAATATCCAGGCCCCGGCCACGCATCCGTTTTTATCGCTGGCCGTCCAAAGATCGATTTGTTCGGGAAAACGCGACCCAAGCTCCAGCATTTCATCCACCGTGTGGGCGGGTAAGGCCCCATGCCGCTCATTAAGGCATTCCCTGAGTACTTCAAAAAAATTGGAATATGCCTGCCCGCTTCCGTCTGTCCGGATATCCAGCCCCGATGATAGCGCCTTGTTTACAGCCCATTTCCTGCCTTTGCTCAGTGACCGGCTGCCATCCAGGTGTATCACGTTCCACAGGTCGCGTCTTTCGATGCGCGCCCCAAGGTCCCACAATGCGTGTATGTCAGAATGAAAAGGAATAGTGTGCAGATGAAAAGGAATGGCTTTGTAAAGGAGCGATTGATAGCCCTGCTCTTTGTACCATTGAAAAACCAATTGCAAAATTTTGTGTACATCGCCGGCGCCGGTCCGGCCGGAGCATATGAGCCCGCCATGGGTAATGCCGGGGTGTGATGAGACAAGCAATGGGTCCGTGCTGTTGGTAGCAGCGGGGAAAACGCCAGCGATCTGCTCTTTATCATTTCTGATTATCAAAGAGACATCAGTGAAGCGGTCTTTATGATAATTTAAAAATCTTCTCGTCTGCAGGAATGTCCCGTTATTGGAAATTCCGATAAAGGCATCCCATTCTGCCTCATTTTTTTCAGCATCAAATCGTAAAATCTTCATACGTTTTCCATTAGAAAATGCAGGAGGATATAAGTCCTCTCATAATCCGTCAAAAACTGGTGGATTGGAAAATAAAAACCGTCATTCCCATAATATTCAGTGGCTTCTATCCCGGCATCGACGCAGTTCTTTTTGATTTGGGCTCCTGATACGGCAAAGGGCGCCCTCGCGATAAAAGTCCCCGGAACAACCCCGTCTTCCAGATTAAAATAAGGATGCACAGAATGGTCTCTCAGTTGTCTTTCAAAAAATTCCCAATTGGAACGCCGTATTTTGTTCCATTCCTCTTGAGAGCCGCTCGAACGCATCAACATATCCGTTAAAAAATCCTTATCATCATCAGGAAGAGGCTTTTCACAGATATTTGCCGCTTCCTTTTTTGATATAAGCATTCCGCCAAAAGGCACAGGATAATATTTGGGCAGGCTGTATATGGCATAATCTCCAATTGAGCCTATCGCTGCTCCGGCTATTCTTGATCCGATCCCATAGGCGCAATCTTCAATTACGGGCAAATTCAGTCCGCTCAAAAATCGCGGCAGCTCACATGGAAAACCGAATTCATGTATCAGCAGGACCGCCTTTGTCCCGACTTCAGGATCTCTGGTCCAGCGGCAGATCTCATTTATGGCCGTTGTTACACATGAACTGATATATGGGCCTCCAGTGGTCGTGATTATCAGAACACTTTCATCGCGTTGTAAACCGATCCGGTTTAAAGCCATTTTCAGCGCCTGACGTCCGCTGCTCGCAAAAGTGATCTCCCTCCCGTTATCCAGCCAGAACCGCGGGGTCAGGACACTGCTGTTCTTTTCAGTTCCGGTCTTTAACAACTCTTCCATTTTCAATGGACTGAATGGAGATATCCGTATATGCGAGGACATATGCGGCAACGGGGAAAGCACACCCGAAGGATAGGATATCCGGCAGTTCGCGAGGCGGGTTTTCACCTGGCCTGATTCCCGCATGCCTGGCGAGCTTTTGTTTCCAGGGCTTTAATTATTTTCCTGGCCACAAGGAAATTTAAGATCCCATCAACGGCGGCTTCAACGGATTTATTGTCTGTTTCAAGAGTGACTTCAGGATTCAGTGGCTCCTCATATGGCGAGGAAATTCCTGTAAAATCCTTGATATCTCCCATTCTTGCGCGTTTATAATGGCCTTTTACGTCCCTTTTTTCACAGATCTCGATAGGGCATTTGCAATAAATTTCAATGAAACTGTCAGAGCCGATCAAATGTCTGACACGCTCGCGTTCGGACCTGAACGGAGATATAAAAGCCGTGATCGCGATATTTCCGTTTTCAATAAAGAGCTTTGACATTTCTCCAATGCGCCGAATGTTTTCTTTGCGGTCCTGCATGGAAAAACCCAGGTCAGAGCACAAACCATGTCTTACGTTGTCTCCATCGAAAACAAATGTGCGGCATCCGATATCAAAAAGGGCCTTCTCCAAGGCATGTGCGACAGTGGATTTCCCGGAATTGGAAAGCCCGGTAAACCACAGGACCGCGCTTTTGTGCCCATTCATATATTCTCTATCCTGCCTTAAAACAGACGAATTATGCCAAACTACATTGCGGTCTTTATGTTCATTTGATTTACTGCTCATGGCCAAATCTGTATTTTCCTTTTAATAGTGAATACGTCAGAATAAAAACTTGCAGAACTTGTTTCTCATCCTTTATTTAACGGACGGAACTGCAAATGCTTTTTCAATGTATCGATTTTCTTGTCATACCATGGTTCAGCCGTTATCTGTTCCTTGTACTCGAAAAGAAACGCCAGGATCAATGACAGGAAAAACCCCAAGACCGTCGCTACCATAACCATCAAAGACCTTCTTGGCCTGGCCCTCCGTTGCGGAACAACAGCCCTGTCAATTATTTGAATGATCGTTGGGTCCTGGGCTTCCTCTATGCCGGCCGCCTCATACTGTTTTGAAAGCAGATCATAAAGGGTCTCATTGAATTTAATATCTCTCAGTTTATTTAAATAATCTTCCTGGATCGCAGGCATTTTCCCGGTGGGTATTATTGGGCCAGAATCGGAGAAATTGCCATTAGATTCTAGTTTGGCCGCCTGAACTTTCAATCCCTTCAGCGTATCATGTGCCTTCTGGAATTCAGGATTTGATGAAGTCGAGTATGTCTTCATTACCGAAAGTGTTACTTCCTGGGCCGCAATTTG
This sequence comes from Nitrospirota bacterium, assembly GCA_021819985.1. Lineage (GTDB taxonomy): Bacteria > Nitrospirota > Thermodesulfovibrionia > Thermodesulfovibrionales > JdFR-88 > JAKAEG01. The sequence goes on from JAKAEG010000113.1 coordinate 8,132, forward strand.
CGCCTTGATCTGCGCTATCTCTTCAATAACCGCCTCGCCCTGCGCGTTGGCCTCAACCAAACCTGTTTTTTCCTGGAACGCCTTCATGGCATTTTCCGAATTCAGGAGGGCGGATTTCGCATCATCCATCTGTTTTTTAAAAAAGAGCTTTCTCTGTCCCACCCCTGTAAGCGCAAGACCGTTCTTCATGTTTTTAAGCTCTTCCACAAATGCATTGGCCATATCCGCAGCCCTTTTAGGGTCTTTGTCTTCAACATCGATAGTAATGATCTCGCTTTTAGGGTCCGCTATGATATGTACGGCGCCCAACAGTTTCCGTCTCGCGTCCTCGCGGACCGTGACATTATAAATCCGCAACAGATCGAACCTGTCAATAATGCGGTCAAGCACCGTCCTGCTTTCCAGTAAACTGACATAAAGATCGTCAGGAGTTTGCAAATTTAAAATACTTCCACCCATGCTCATCAATCCGGTGCCCGAAAATATCTGGGCTATGCTGGTGCCATTTTGCTGCGGGGGCAATATTTGCGTGCCGGCTTGATAAATTGATGGCACCAGAAGACTGATTATGGCGGTGATCAGGGCTGTCCCGAAGGTAATAAAAAATACCTTTCTTTTGTGTTTCAGGAGCACTATCAGGTAATCCAGAAAATTTTTTTCTTCCTGCGGGTTTGTATCCAATTTTTTCTCTTTTTACAAAATCTTTATAACTACGCCCGCGGTGACGGCTATATTCATAAGTATTGTCGTTATGTCCCTCACTCCTTGCAGCCAGGACACCTGTTCGAGTTCCTCCGGCACTACGATCGTATCGCCGGACGAAATTACCACCGACCCGGTTTCCCATCTGTGTCTTGAGGAATTCCACGTTATTCCGCTGCCCGAGAGCCTGCGCGCGCTCCCGTCTGCCTTAAGCACATAGACATGGTCTTTGTCAGCATGCTCGGCATAGCCGCCGGCAAGTTTGACATAATCTTTGCCGCCCAGGTCTTTTGAATAGACCAGGCTCGTCGTGCCGGACATTACCGCA
>JAKAEG010000114.1 GCA_021819985.1 Nitrospirota bacterium
TAGTGGCTGCCCGCCGCTCCCAGTCCCGCCTTGCCAGACTGCACCGCTGGGCATGGTTTTTTGGAGACGCCAATAACCGGGAAGCGGCCAGTAATGAAATCTCCGAATCGAATATATGGGAATTGGCAAAGCTCACCAAAGATGGTAAACAGCAAGAACTTGCTGAACTCATCCCGGCGCAAATTCATTCCTTGCGCCAGACCATTCCGGGTTTGCTTGTGCGCCTTGCAAATCGTATCCTGCCCCTTAGAGGGCGCAGTTGGGAATGGAAAAAACATCCTCAAAAAACGGACTGCTTCATTCTTGAACAGACCGGACCGGCTATACAAGGTATAAGGATTCGCGGACAGCGCGGGATCTCCATGGAGCGAATAGAGCAAATTAGCGAGCTTCGTAGGCGTTTTCAATCATTAAACCAGGCCCTCAGGCGCGAAATCGGCAAAAAGGCACCGGCAAGGCGGGATGATTCCATCCCCGATTGCTGTCCTGACCTCCTTGATAAGCTCGAACGCATTAAGGAGCAGCGCATAAACCAAACAGCCCATTTGATTCTCTCCGAAGCCCTTGGGCTGGAACTTGCCGTTCCGCCAGGCGATAAAAAAATGCTCCGCGAAAAACGCGATGTGCACGGGCAATATCTTCAAAAACGCAGCCCGGCCAGCTTTATCGTAATTGAGGACCTCTCTCGTTACCGGGCATCCCAAGGCCGTGCGCCACGCGAAAACAGCCGTCTCATGAAATGGTGCCACCGCGCCGTTCGTGATAAGCTAAAAGAACTGTGTGAGCCGTTTGGTATCCCTGTTCTCGAAACCCCGGCGGCCTATTCGTCGCGCTTCTGCTCCAGAAGCGGCGTTGCCGGGTTCCGTGCTATGGAGATTGCGCCGGGGTTTGAAAATAAGGCCCCGTGGTATTGGCTTAAGGACAATACAGATAAGGATGGAAACCTTACTAAAGAGTCCGTGGACATCCGGGAAACCATTTTCATGCTTGCCGATTTTAATGCCGACAATCCAATCAAGCCGCGCACGCTCATTCTGCCTATTGCTGGTGGCCCAATTTTTGTCCCTATATCAGACCAAACTCCATATGCGGAATTTCAGCCTGCAATTGTTCAAGCCGATATCAATGCTGCCATAAACCTCGGGTTACGGGCAATTTCAGACCCCCGCGAATGGTCAATTCATCCGCGGCTTCGCACCGCGCACAAATCAGGACAGCTTTTCGCCCGCGAAAAACGCAAATTCGGCGCAAATGCCGTTGCCATTCGGCCAATTGGCGATACTGGTAAAGAGAAAGATGATGTCCGAAATCCCAACTATTTTGCGGATTTCGCAAACTGCGCTGGCTGGGGTAGGGCTGTCCTTGAAAATGAAGAAATTGCGACGCCACTTGTCTCCGGCAAAGCGCTGTGGGGTACTGTTAAAGCCAAACAATGGGACAGGTGTAAGGAAATCAATTGGCGCAGGCTGGATGAGAGTCAGAAGCGAAATCTTAAAAACAACAAGGAGGTTGAAAAGAAATAGCGCAGCCGGGGCTTGACCTTCTCTCGAAATGTGCAACAATGAAAAAATACCATGTCGATCGAAGCCGATATGCGTTTTGCCGGAGCTTGCGGCGAAGCTGCGCCCCTTATGGATGTGCGCCGGCTCCACAACTACGCTTATTGTCCAAGACTATTCTATTATCAATGGGTAGAGCGCATATTTGTTGAAAACGCCGACACGGCGGCAGGCAGCGAGGCGCACAGGCAGGTGGACAAGCCTACTCGCCTGGATACAAAAGAGGGGATTGATATTCCGGAAGACGTCACTGTCCGGAGCCTCCGCCTCACCAGCGAAACTCTTGGCCTTGCCGGTGTAATAGATGTTGTCGAAAACGGTCCGGAAGGCTGCCTGATCCTTGATTACAAGCGCGGCTCTGCCCGTCGTGACGAAACAGGGGAACTCATTCCAAAGGCGCCTGATGCGCTCCAGGTTGCCGCTTATGTGCTCATGGCCCGTGAGCACGAAATCCCTGTCAACGGCGCGGCTGTTTATTATGCCGGGGACCGTCGGCGTGTAACTGTCGATTTATCGGATGAACTCCTTGCCCGTGTGCCGGCGCTTATTGCCGAAGCTCGGGCTGTAGCCGGGTCAGGCACATGCCCCCCTCCGCTCGAAAACGATGCCCGATGCAAATACTGTTCCGCATATCCCGTCTGTCTGCCAGGTGAATCGCGCTATTGGGCCGGTGCGGTGCAGGAAAGCTCTAATATTCAGTATCCGCCCGTTGTGGACGGCGATGAAGGAGAAGTCGTTGTCGTTCAGGACGCCCGTGCATATCTTTCCAAGCACGGCGATCAAATCCAAATAACCCGTGACGGCGAACTGGTATCAAAGCACCCGTTCCGCCAGGTAAGGGCCGTTTACCTTTTTGGGCCTGTGCAGATGAGCGCACAGCTCGTGCAGGCATGTCTGGAGGAAGGCAAGGATATATCATATTTCGCGCCATCAGGCCGGTTTCTGGGGCTTCTGCGCGGCCTCCCGGCATCCGGCATCGATGCCCGTCTCGGCCAATACAGTCTTTTTCGCGAGAATGAAACCTGTCTGGGGCTTGCGCGCGAAATCGTCCGGGCAAAAATCCATAACCAGCGTGTTCTGCTTTTGCGCAATGGAGATGCCTCCAGAGCGGAGACCGATCAATTACGCACTCTCCGCGACAGCACCGCCGAGGCAATGGATTTGACTGCACTTCTTGGGCTTGAAGGCCGGGCCGCTGCTATATATTTTAATAATTTTGGGTCCATGATCAAAGACAAGAAGATGGCTGAATTCTCTTTTTCCCAAAGGAACCGCCGTCCGCCGCGCGATCCCATAAACGCCCTTCTCTCTCTGGGCTACTCCATATTGGCCAAGGAACTGGCGGGCGTATGTCATTCTGTCGGGCTGGACCCTTTCTTCGGGTTCTATCATAAACCCCGTTACGGAAGGCCTGCGCTTGCCCTTGACCTCATGGAGGAATTTCGTCCCCTTACGGTGGACAGTCTTGCCATTTCGCTTATCAACCGTTGCGAAGTCGCGGCCTCTGATTTTCTTTTTTCATCACAAGGATGCAACCTCAATGAACATGGCCGTCGCGCCTTCTTTCAAGGTTGGTTCCGGCGTCTTGATGACGAAATAACCCATCCTGTCTTTGGCTATCGTATGTCCTATCGCCGCATGTATGAGGTGCAAGCTCGCCAGTTGTGGCGCTTTCTTCGCGGAGAGGCAAAGACCTATACTGCTTTTACTACTCGATGAACAAAGTATGAGCCGGAAACATTATCTCATTTCGTATGATATCGCCGATCCTAGGCGTCTTCGCCTCGTGGCGCGTCTAATGGAAGGATATGGCCACCGCATACAGTTCTCTGTGTTTCAATGCCCGCTCGACGACCTTGGCCTTGAAAAGCTTAAGGCTGCAATTGCCCCCGTTATTAAAGCGGATGAGGATCAGATTCTTATAATCTGTTTGGGACCCGATACCAGCCAGACCTTTCGGCGTTTCGATTATCTTGGAAAGCCGTACCGGTCCGCTGGCCGCATAACAATAATTTAAACAGGGCTAGGTTGTTTACCCGCCATAAAAATGTTATATTCTTTATGCCTACGGGCATCGACCTCATCTCTCCGCCATTGAGATGACAAAGTTCTTTGGAAACGCGAGCGCGGTAATGCCGGAGTCCTCCCGCAATGGCATTCGCGGGCTTTATTTTTCAATGAGTTAAAGGCGATTTTAATGAATTGTACGGGTATAATTATTGTTTTTGAAAGGGCAGTACTCGCAAAGGACACTATAACTCCTGTACTTATAATGGATTTCGAAAGGCGCTGCCGCAGTTACCGCGAATCCAAAAGCTTTGAGGCGGCGTGTCCAGTGCGTGCTAAATTGCATTCCCACGGTTGCCGCAGTTACCGCGAATCCAAAAGCTTTGAGGCGGACCCTTGCAAAAATCAAAATTTTCAGTTAATCTAAGCCGCAGTTACCGCGAATCCAAAAGCTTTGAGGCGGCTGAAACTCCTGTATAAGGACATATCATGATTTAGCCGCAGTTACCGCGAATCCAAAAGCTTTGAGGCGGCCCCAAACGAGCCCTGAAACCCTCACCTGATATGCCGCAGTTACCGCGAATCCAAAAGCTTTGAGGCGGCGGTATAACCTTGTGATTTTTCTGCTTGCCCACAGCCGCAGTTACCGCGAATCCAAAAGCTTTGAGGCGGTTCATTGATCATTACACGAGCAACGGCTGGATGGTGCCGCAGTTACCGCGAATCCAAAAGCTTTGAGGCGGCCCCTCCTCGTGCACTACCCATGCCAGATACTAATTAATTTTCAGATAAAAAAAGCCGGGGCGCAGCAAGCAGAACCCCTCAAATCAATAGGCACCTGCTTACAATCCTCTGTAGACTTCTTTCCTGTGGGCAATGGAGAGGACCTTAACCAGACGGCTGTTTTCTTCGATGCTGTATATAACCCTGTAGTCACCTATTCTTATTCTGTAAAAATCGGTCTCCCTTAATTTTTTTGAGCCGGACGGTTTTGGGGCAATTGGCAGTTCAGCAGCTCGGGTTAATTTGTTCAAGTTCCTTTAAAAGCGGAGGGATGTCTTCAATGACGGTTTTCCATAAAATATCGAGGTCAATTTCATAATAAGCATGAATAAGCCGGTTCCTCATGGAAATTATGCTTGCCCATGGTATATGCGAATGGCTGTCTCGGCCTTCTGCCGATATTTTTGATGCGGCCTCACCTATGATTTCGATGGATTTTACGAGTGCAAGTGCGAGTTTTCTGTCTGTATCGAGGTCGCTTCGGTTCTTGCCCTTGGCAAAAGAAATAACTTCTCTTGAAGCATCAAGCATGTGCTTCAGACGGACAGCGTCATCTTTCCGCATATTGCGGTTCCGCCTGTTCGATAACTTCTTTCCTGAAATACCGGCTGAGGTCGTTAGGCGTCCTCAGGTCGACCTTGCGTCCCAGGATTTCTGAAAGTTCTATTTCCATGCCCGCCAGCCTTATCAGGCCGGGAATATGGTTCGGATCAAATTCGACAAGAAGGTCTATATCGCTGTCAGGTCTTAATTCGCCCCTTAAGGCTGAACCAAAAAGCGACAATTTTAGAATATGATTACGCCTGCAGAATTCGGCAATCTTTTCTTGTGGGATTTCTATGTTTCCTCTATGGTTCATACTTCCGCATCTAATTTTTATGTTCTTTTAAGAAATCCTTAAACGGCTTGCCCTTGTCTTCCGCCCGGCTCTCCGCAATAGCTATGTCTATGAGGTCTTCCCTGAGTTTTTTGTCCTTCAGGATTTCAGAAAGGAAGATATCCTGCTCATTTTTGGGCAACGTCTTGAAGGCCGTCAGAAAGACCTCCGCGGCAGCGCCTTTTGTCTTCATTTATTCCTCCAAAAAATATTAGCCTGCTTTCATTATACATGAACCATGACGGAGCGCGGGGCTCCCGCTTTCCCCCGAGCGGTCAATAGGCGGAAGGTTTTGGAATTCCACTGGAAGATTTACGATTAAATGATATTGTGCCGGATCGTGACCTTGTGTGAGAATATGAAGTCCATAGACCCTTTGGACCCTATGATAAGTAAAACGTCAGGTGGAAAAAGGAGTTTCCCATGGCCCTGGCTTGGTCTCCAGCAGCTTTTTACTTAATATCTTTTATCCAAAAAGTTCGGAATGGCTACCGGTTCGGACGAAGACAATCTCCTGTCTATCTTTATCTATCCGGTAGGGCAATATCCAGTCCGCCTCTATGTGGCAGTCCCTGTGCCCTTTCAGATTTCCCCCGGTCGGATGATCAACATATTTGCTTTCAAGCGGCTTGCCATCTACAAGCATTCGCACAACGGTCTTAAGCTTTTCCAGGTCCTTGCTGCCCGCCTTCTGGATCCTCTTTACGTCCCTCCTGAACTGCGTGGTATACAGAGACTTGGGCATTTCTATATGCCAAGCTTCCTGAACATGTCCTCGGCGTTCTCGCTCTCCGTGATATCCCGTCTCTCTTCCGCGTCCCTCATGGCCTTCAGGGTGGCCTTATTGGGTATTTTTACGTCAAAAGGCAGGCCCTTGCGCAGCCGCACCTGCGACAGAAAGAGATTTATTGCCTCCGTCGTGCTGATCCCCAGCTTGCGCAATATCTTTTCGGCATCCGTCTTCAAGCCGGGATCAACCCTCGTCGTTATCATCGCCGTCTTCGCCATATGACACCTCCTAATGGTCCTATTGTATCACAATTGATATACAGTTATCTTCGGACGTGGCCAGGCCGCGGACAACATTGGTCTCGCGGAGGAGGGAAAACAGCTTGGCGTCCCCGGGTCGGCGAGACCAAGGGGGCCGGGTACCTGAACGACTATGCGAAGTTCAACATGCTGCGGTATCCTGATCCCGCTTTCCCCCGATCATCCTGCCGCGGTCATTGTGCAGTTTTTGTGCAGTATAAATTCGGAAAAATCTGGAAAACCCCGCCGCCAAAATCCCCTCCCTGCACAGTCTTCACACGGCAGAGGCGGCAGGTTCGAAACCTACATCGCCCATTTTTTTCTTTCCCGTCTTATGGCTTGAAGCGTTCGATGCGGAGTCCGTCTATTGCTTTAAAATGCGCGTAATTGGAGGTGGCGAGCGCTGTCTTGCGTGATATGGCCGAGGCAGCTATAAGAGCATCAATCGTCCTTAAGCCATCCGGCAAGGCGTGATGCTCCAGCAGCAGCTTCGCCTTTTCGAAAATCCTGTCGTCCGGATAAATAATTTTGGAAAAATTGACGCGAGCGAACTCTTTTACGTTCTTCAACTCTTTTTTGTTCAGACATCCCTGAACCAGTTCCATAATGCAAAGAACGCTGGTCGTCCTCTTTTCATAGGGAACACGGGCCATGAAGTCCTGCGCGCCTTGGTTTCCACGGAAATACCATATAAGGATGTCCGTGTCGATGATTACCGTGGAAACCTCTCTTTTCTTCTCTTATCGAGCCAGCCGGAGACGTCTTTCAAGTCTTCCCGGTCCCTCCACTGGCCGAATCCGACAGGGCTGAATTTCCTTTCGTGATCCTCGTGCACGGGTTTCAGCACGGCTATCGATTTGCCCCTTTTTGTAATCACAACCTCATCGCCCTTGATGACCCTTTCGAGGATCTCCGCGGCCCTGGTCCTCAATTCTTTTGCAGTAGCAGTCTTCATCGTCTCACCTCTTTTGTATATTTTAAAGTATACATTTTAAACTAGGGTAAAATCAATGATGGCGCAAGCAAAAGCAAAAAGGGCGGGGCCTGAAATACGGGAATGCCTCTTATGCGGTTGCGGTCCTCGAAAAAATCGTGACGAAAAGTGTAAGGAAACCTTACGGTTTGCCGGAAAATTTTTACACTTTTTTGAAATTGTCTTTGCAAATCAGGGGCGGAAACAGCGTCAAAAGTTCATGTCCAGAAAATCCACCGGTTTAAGAATGAGAGTGCCCAGGACTTTTTTATGATAAAAGTCGTTGAAGTCTCTCTCGTTGCCGGTCAAAAAAACATCCGCCTTGTGATAGACCGCTGTTGAAAGGATGATCCGGTCATTCAGGGGGAGTTTATGTATTTCCGGGTGTTTGAGGTCAGCGGCGATATCCGCCAATACCTTTGATTGAGTAATCAATTTATTAAGGAGCGGCTCCGCTTCGGGCCTCTTCCTCCTGATGTTGAAAAGGGCCTCTTTGCAAACCAGGTCGGAGAGATACACCTTGAGCCTGCCAGGCGCCTGGATTTCATAGATGAGGTATGACCGCGACCGTTCCTTGCCAGTATAGGCAATCGAAAACACCACGTTGCTGTCAAGAAAGACCTTTATTTGCCTTTCCATTTAGCAAGGATGTCCCTCGCTTCCCCTTCTTTCAGCCGGTCCGCCTTCGAGATGCTTTTTATAAAATCATCTGAAAACTCCCGCACCATGACGGTCACGGCCGGTTTGATCATTATGCCGTCATCCCTGAGTTCAAACACCACGGGGGACTTTGACTTGATGCCGAACCGGTCTCTTAACTTCTTTGGGATCGTCACCTGCCCTCTCTCGCCGACAATTACGGTCTCCATTGCATTTCACCGCCTTCCCGAAGATAATTTTATTATACATATTGTATGAAAATATGTAAATAGGCATATAGGAAAACCCCGCCCCCCAAAATCCCCTCCCTGCACAGTCTTCACACGGCAGAGGCCGCAGGTTCGAAACCTGCATCGCCTACCATGTTTTCCTCTTTGATTCCAACTGTTTTCTGAAGCGTGCTGCTTGCGATGACCCCCTTTCTGCTTTCCTGCCCCAAATGTTAAAATAGCCATAGTATTGTTTATGAGCACCCGGAAAGATTATTTGGGAAGACATGACCACAAACTTTCCACCCCTTGCGGCGCGGCCCTTACGGCGGGCAAATCCCCCGAATTAAAAGAAATCCCGATGATTTCCGGGAAAAAGCCTGCCTGTATGCCAAGAAGCGTAGTGCTGTCCGCAGCACCGGCAATTTGGCCCCTGGAGCGTATAGGGTCTTTCAGGGCTCGTGCACAAATGGCAGGGTGAAACGGGCGAATGCGTGCGCGGCGGCGCCGCCCGTCCGGTTCCATGGTTGTGAACAAGGTTTGCCGCAGGAATATGAACGGAAAAAGCGACAAAGGACTACTTAACTTAAAGGCGTGTGACGATGGAAAACGATAGTGAAAGGGTTGAGATAAAAGTATGCATGGGCCCCGTCGGGATTACCTCGGGCGGCCAGGAGGTTCTCGATGCGTTCGGGGATGAGCTGAAGCGCGCCGGCATTGCCGCCAAACTCGGAAAGAACTGTACGAGGCACAAGGTAGGCTGCAAGGGATTTTGCTCCAGGGACGTCCTTGTGGACGTGATAATAGACGGTCTCAGGACCACTTACCAGTATGTAAAACCCGGTATGGCCGCCAGGATTGTGGAGGAACATATCATAGGCGGGGCGCCTGTTGCCGAATGGGAGGTGAAGGAGGATTACCGCAGCTTCCATGACAGGCAGGTGAAGGTGGTGCTTTCCGACTGCGGAGAGATAGACCCC
>JAKAEG010000115.1 GCA_021819985.1 Nitrospirota bacterium
CTTATCTCCCTTTTTCAGGTAAGCATATCCCAGATTGTATCTGGCGGTGGCATAATGGGAGCGCAGTTTGATCGCTTTTTCGAAGGCGGCTATTTCCTTTCCGCTTTTCCCCAGTTTGCCATAGGCCGCGCCCAGGTTGTTATACGCCACTGCATAAGAGGGCATTAATTTAACTGCCTGCTCATAGGCCGCGGCGGCTTGCCTGGGCTGGTTAATTGCGTCATAGGACATGCCCAGTTTCAAGTAAGTATAGCCTTCCGGGTCCAGTTTCGCGGCTTTTTTATAGGCCTCTGCGGCTTTGCCGAACAGGCTGTTCTGGTAATAAAGATCGGCCATGTCGTACCAGGCTTCGGCATCGTCCGGCTTTTGCTGGAGATGCTGCTTAAGGGTCAGGAACTTGTTCTGCCCCTGGTCCTGAATGACGTCCGGAGTTTTCGATGAAGGCTCTTTTTTACTGCAGGAAGACAGAACCGGCAGGGCGCAGGCAAACATGACAGCCATGATTGCCGCCGTTTCCATGGATCTGATGAAAGCAGATTTTTTTTGTTTTTTATCTTTTTGCCTCATATTTACTCTTATTCCCCTTTCCTTATAGCCTCATACGGTTCCATCCTGCTTGCCAGCGCCGCCGGTATAAGTGAGGCAAGGAGCCCTGTCAGAACGGAGAATACCACCGCGCCCGCCACAAGCTCCAGAAGGGTTGACGTCGGGGGCAGCAGGTATGGCAATTTCAGGCTTTCAAGCAGCAGGTCCTTGAATGTATAAATAAGTGCAGAGCCGGCAGTCAGGCCTAAAATGCCTCCAGGCAGGGATATCCAGACGGCCTCGTTTATTATCAGGCCGAATATGTGATGTTTTTTTGCTCCCATAGCCATCATAAGCCCAAGCTCCCGCTGTCTTTCATTGACTATCATGTAAAACGCGAACCCCATCATTAAAAGCGCCAGTATCCAGATTATGAAGCTCGCGGCCACAATGCCCTTGAGGAGTCCTGAAAGCTGTTTTCTTACCGTGCTTACCACCTGATCTGAGGCGATGGCCTTTATGCCGGGTATCGCGTTTTCTATTTTTATGGCGACCCGGTCGGGTGAATACCCCTCGGCGGCCTTGACAAGGACAGCGGATATCTGGTTCCTTCCTATTGTAATAGGTTCCATGGCTTTGACCTTCGAAGCTTCGGCCATATTGTAAGCGGCATCCATGGTCATGAAAACGGATTTATCAAAAAAGTTCATGCCGGTGGATTCCATTGTGCCCATCACTTTAAAAGACGTGCCATAAAAAGGAATGCTGTCCCCGATAGCCACCGGCACCGCGCGGCCGATGATCACCTCATTGCCGGAAAGCGGTTTCCCCAGGTGGTTTGCAAGCCAGGGTGCGACGGTAAAATCAGTTTTCGGATCGAATGCGACCAGAAAAGTATCCACATTGAAACAGCAGCTCAGGTTGGCTGGTTTTATAAAAAGCTGCGAGGACACGTCCTTTACGCCTTCCACTCTTTTGACCTTGTCCAGCACAGACCTGTCCATAAAAAAACTTTGGGGCTTTCCGGCCAGCAGGGCCGCACGGGCCTGGCTCTCGTATTTGTCCGGGACGACCAGCACGTCCGCTCCCAGTCTGTAAGTGCCTATCTTCAGGGCGTTTCTCATGCTGTAAATAAACAGGGTGGCTGAAAAAATGGTGCCGGTTACTACGGTCACTGCAAGCAGCAGCAGGATACTTCTGATTACTTTTCTTCTTATGTTTTTTATGGCTAAAGAAACGATATTCAGTCTGGTTCCCAATTCATTTCCCCTCTGCGGCTTTTTTTTACGATCTCATCTTTTTGCGCCGCGCTCCATATTAAACGTCCCCCGTGATAGATCCGCGCTGCTTTGCGCAAAAAGGGGGGCGGAAATCCGCCCCCTCCTCTTTGCCCGAAAGATCTTTCTTTTTTGTTTTTCCAGCCTAGTACATTTTTGGTTTTTGTTTCATGCCCCAGGCCACGGTCAGGCCGCAAAGCAGCGGATCTCCGTTATCCATGCGCACTTTTATGCCATAATTGCCATGGCAGCTGTAACATACGGAGATCTTCTTCTGGACCTCATGGGTTTTGGCGTCCATCAGGATAAGACTGCTGTCCCGATGTCCGTAATCCCTTTCAGTCACCAGGGCCGTGTTCCCGTCGGGGCTGAAGACCACGTCGTGCACGCCCATTCCGGGCATCATGATATGGTCAATTATCTTGTTTGTCGCGGTGTCGATCACAACGATCTCCGGGGTGTGAGTGCCCGGCTTAAGTCCGGGGTCGAACTCGTTGCCGCTGGTTACCCAGAGCTGCTTTCCGTCAGGCGTCATTCTTATCTGGTGAAGGAAGGTCATCGAGTCATCATGTATTTTCTGGACAATCTTTTTTGTCTTCCAGTCGAGCACGTAAACGGTGCCGTCCGGCATCCCTGATACATATGCGTACTTGCGGTTTTTGGTCCATTGTATCCCGCAAACGCTTGCGCCAACAGGGATCTTGTCGGCCAGCTTCATGGTTTTGTAATCGAATTCATAGACGTGCCCGTCGGCCATATCTTCAAAGTAGATGTGCTTTCCGCCGGGGCCGATGACCGCGTCGCAGAACTTGCTGCCAACTTTGACTTTTTTGGATTCCACCCCGGTTGCAAGGTCATATGTGACAACCGATCCGTCAAGCATGCCGACGTACAGTTTTTGCCCTATGAGAGCGCTTCCGTGAATGCCTCCCTGCCTCTTTACATCCTCGATGTGAAGGCCCGCCACGGTGCCTTCCATCTCGCTTCCTGGCTCGGTAATGACAACCCTGTCGTCCTGGATATCGGTGGGTGATTTCATATCGGCCAGATTGATCATGGCCAGATGGCCACCGTGGCCCGCGATGAATGCGATGCCCGTCAGGTTGCTGTGTGAGGCCGCCTGGGCGGAAGTGGTGTGAGAGGTCGCAAGGTAATAGCCACTGCCCAGCAAAGCGAGCGCCGCCAAAATCAGTAAAACTTTCTTCATTGAATTCCTCCCTTTAATCTTTTCATTCCCTCTGGTTTTCCTTCCCCTATTTAGTAAAAACCTGTTACTGAAAAAATTTAAGCGCTTCCACCTCCTTCCCTCATTTCAGAATGGCAAAAGCATATCGAGGACCAACTTTTTTGTTCAGCTTGGCTTAAATATATCGTGGGAAAATCGAGGTTTGCAACTTGAACTTACAATTACGAAAAGAATTCTTTATCGTGGATTAAAAAAAACTTATAGCGGAAATTGAAGGGGGCCGAAGCCCCCTTTTTGAAAATGAGACCGCTTTAAAACGGTTTTTTTCCTGCTTAATCCCTCATCGGCTTAATGAATTTTATATAGACCATAGTCCAGTTGCCAAGCACGATGAAGATGGTTGCCACTATGCTGGATACCGCCAAGGTCGACACACCGGTCAACCCATGACCGATGTTTCAGCCACCGGCGGTGGCGGCCCCGAAGCCCATCATAAGGCTGCCGCCAAAGACGGTCATAAGCTCCGCGGCCGTAGGCACCTTCAGCTTGAATTCCTTGAGCGCCTTCGAGCTGATATATGCGCCAAGCGGGACCATAAATATATAAATGGCGCTCCAGGTTATATTCAGCCCGAAGAAATTAAACATGGGGTAACTGGAGGCGCTGTTTCGCTGGATGACCGCCAGAAAGGCCTCTGAAAGCGGGCCGGTGAAAGAAATCCCTCTGGGCATACCGCCGTAAACTCCGGATGCCCACCAGGCGGCCACAACCAGAATGCCTATGAATGAGCCGGTCACCGCCCATTTGTAGCCCTTGGCAGTGCTTTTCTGGAAAGGTTTCCCCTTGATGACGAATATTCCCGCGACGACGGTGAAGACGGCTATTATTATCCACTTTGCCAGATGGCCTCCGCCAAAGAAGTCCGGAAGACTGATGCCATATATGGTGCTTCCGTCAGCGGCGGTCATGGTTACCTTGTAGCTTCTCAGGAATTCGTAAACGGGCCTAAGCACGCCTTTTGTGGTTGTAATGATGCCCAGGCCGAACCCCAGCACCGCAACCAGAGACGATGTAAGGCCTTCGCCTACCCTGTAAAGAATGCCGCTGCCGCATCCGCCGGCGAGCACTATCCCCAGGCCGAAGATGTATCCTCCCACTATATTGGCCACAGGGGCAAAGACCTGTCTTGCAAGGGTGAACGGGCCATATGCGTCGCCGCCAAGCCAATGCATGTCCTCCAGAAAGTTTGCGCCTACCATCGCAATGATCAGGGCAAAAATATATGCCCTGAACAGGGTCAGGTCATTTATGAAAATGACGTCCCTGAACGCCGTGTTCATGCAGTACCTTCCCCGCTGAAGCACGAAACCGAATGCAAGCCCGATAATCAGCGCCGTAAGCGCAATCATGACATTCCCCGGAAGCGGTTGCATTATCCCTCCTCATTGATTTGATTTGTCCCCAAAGGAGACATTTTTGTTTCAATGCGATTCATCATAATCAATAAAAATCGAAATTTCAATCTCATTCTCCAATTTTAGGTATGATGCCCGTAATAAGTGCTTTTTTGTAGACCCTCATGAAAAACCATATGGAAACGGAAATATACAGCACATTGAGTCCGGAGGCGTATCCGAACTCCGCGGACGGAAAGGCCCCGCCTGATATGATCGCCCTCATGGCCTCAAAGACGTGGGAGGCGGGTATGAACATGGCCACAACCCGCAGGACGTGGGGCAATATTTTTACCGGGTAGAAGACCGCCGAGAACGGCAGGAACAGAAAGGCCAAAGCCCATGCGAGGATCTCGGCCTCAAGCCCGTAGCGAAGTATGAGGGCTGTCGTAAAAATGCCGATCGCCCATCCCATCGCAACCAGGTTCAATACGAGCGGAAGCAGGTATATTCCAAGTTTGAAAATGCTGAATGAATAAAGCAGCCATCCCAGCGCCGACGTAACCGTAAAGGCCGCGATCACCTTGATCGCGCTTATCGCCATGAGAGAGGAAAGGTATTCTGTCAATGTTACGGGCGCAACAAAGATATTTATAAGGTTTCTGGACCACATGTCCTCAAGAAAGGAGACCGATATCCCCTGTTCCGCCCTGAAAAGGACATCCCATAATATGAGCGCCCCTATGAAATAGGAGACGAACATCGGCATTTTTCCCAAGGTGGACCTCTGGAGATACACCGTTACGAATCCCCAGAGCAGCAGGTCCATGGTCGGCCAGTAAAAGGTCTCAAGCAGCCTGGTAAAGCTTCTTCTGTAAAGATATATCTGTCTCAGGCAGAGGGCCGCGATGTGCCGGGATCTCATTTTCGGCTTTCGATGACCTTGAAAAAAAGCTCTTCCAGATTTTTTACATCGTACCGCCCTATAAGCTCGGATGACGGGCCTTCCATCAGGGCCCTGCCAGCGTCAAGAAAAAGCACCCGGTCTGAGACCTCCTGCATTTCCCACAGGTTGTGAGATGTGTATATCACCGAAAGGCCTCTTTCGCGGCTGAGCCCGACCAGGAGCTGCCTGGTTTTTCTGGCGATCTCCGGGTCCAGACCCGCGGTTGGTTCATCAAGCAGAAGCACTTCCGGGTCGTTTATCATTGCTTTCGAGAGGCAAAGCCTCATCATCTGACCGGAAGACAGGGTTTTCGCCCGCTGGTTCTTTTTTTCATAAAGACCGAACATCTTTAAGACCTCGGCGCATTTTTGGGACGGCTCCCGGACCTCATACATAATTGCGTAGACCATCAGGTTTTCCCAGAGCGTCAATGTCTGGGGAAGAAAGACATAGTTCGAGGCGAAGTTCATCCGTCTGAGTATATCGGTCCGCGTCCCTGGAGTAAGCACCTTGCCGAAAATCCTGACAACTCCTTCGGTGGGCAAGATCAGTCCGAGGATGATATGGATCAGGGTTGTTTTTCCGGCGCCGTTTTGGCCAAGAATGCCAAGTATCTGTCCCCGCGAAAGGCTGAAGCTTACGTCTTTAAGAACATATATGCCGCGCTCGAACGACTTGACAACGCCCTCGACCTCCATTATGTCCATAAGTGAATGATAATGGTACAAGCGGCAAGATACAAGTAGCAGGGGGCAGGGCGGGGAAAGAGGGGGTTTGAAAATTTCCCCCGCCCTGGGAGGAGTAGATTTCTATTTACTTATCTTTTTCTCAATGCCTCCTGCTGAACGTATGCTTCACCAGCCCTCCCTACAAATTCCGGCGCGGGCCTCATCGTCTTTTCGCCCGGATGCCATTTGGCCGGGCAGACCTCTTCCGGGTGGCTGGATTTATAGATATTGGCCTGCAGCTTCCTTAAAAGCTCATCGGAGTTCCTTCCGATATCGATATGGTTTACCTCAGAGCTTACCAACACGCCCTCGGGATTGATTATGAAGACACCCCTTTGTGAAAGCCCGCTCTCCTCGTCATAGACGCCAAAGGTCTTTGAAAGCTTCCCTGTGGGGTCGGACCCCATCGGGTATTTCACGTTTTTCAGCATGGGTTCGTCCATCTGCCATGCCAGGTGGACGAATTTGGTATCGGTGCTTACCGTTATCAACTCGGCCCCCGCCGCCCTGAAGTTCGCCTGCTGGCCTGCCAGGTCAGCAAATTCAGTGGCTCAGACGAAAGTGAAATCCGCCGGGTAGAAGAAAAGGGCCGTCCAGCTGCCTTTCTTTCTTAAATCCTCGGAACATATCTCCCCAAACCCGCCAACTTCCGGATCGAATGTCTCGATCTTGAAATCTGGGACCTTCTGGCCAACCCTGAGTCCGCAGCATCCTTCCATTTTCATTTCCTCCTTTGTCTTGGGCCTTTCCTGATTTTTTTATTTTCAGCGCAGTTTGTATTCATTCCTACTATGGAAAGATTCTAAATTAAGCTGGAGCGCTTGTCAAGTGAAAAAATGAAACAGGTGGGCCCGGCCGGCAGCCGCTTTATTTTTCCCGCAATCAAATTAAAGACCCTTCCGTGAAGAGAATCTGGGTTGTTGTACTCTCCTTGGAAGATCAGAAAGGCGGGTTTTTTCAGCGTCCCTTGAGTTTTCTCATGTCCCGCAGCCATCTTCCGCATTTGGGGCACCTGTCCACCGGGAACACCTCTATTTTGAGGAAAGCTCCTGTCTTTACTTCTATTTCGATGTACGGGACATCTATGAAGATCTGACAGCAGTAATCCAGCCCGTTGTCCACGGGTTCGAAGCTGTAAAATTCTCTCCACAGCCCGTTGGATTCCTCTTTCCCCATGCCTTGGCGGTCGTTTTGATAGTCTCTGTCCATAGGACTCCCCCGTGGAAAGCCGGAACAAAAAGTTTTTTTTGGTTGAAGTAAGGACTGCCTGTGGTTTTTAAAAATATAATACCTTCTATTCCGTCTGATTCAAGTCTAGCACGTGACCGGCATTTGTCTATCTCCTAGAACCTGTCTCAAAATTGCTTCCGGCTGCAAGAGGTTTTAAAGAAATCGCGGCATACGGCGTCGTAAAAGGAAAATCCGTTCCGGGAGCAGCGCTGAATGTTCGGCCGGGAAAAACAAGTGATTCAAAGTGGATGCCCGATTAAGGTCCTCGGGCATGACGTCTTAAATCTTTTGGCGTCATTCCCGCATGTCGTAAGCGGGAATCCATTTTGACGTTGCGCCTCCGGGCGATTTCCCCTTTTCTCCCCGTCCAGAAGAAATTGCCGCCACAATTTCCGCTCTCTTCCGCTCCGGAATCAATTTTGAGGCAGGTTCTAACTAATTTGCCGTCCAAAAAATGATTTTGGACAGGACGCTAATGAAATTATCAAATAAGAAGTTGTCTCAAGGAATTTCTTTACGAGGACCGTATTTTCTGCTAAGAAAAGAACATACATGTGCGACATAAAAAAAGATGAGTTGGGGCCTCTGAAGGTACTTCATCTGCATTCCTCGAAAGCCGGACTGGATGCGGTTGTAGTTGTGGACAATACCGCGCTTGGCCCTGCCGTGGGCGGGGTCCGCGTGCGGCTTTCGGTGGATACCAGCGAGGTCCAGAGACTTGCGCGGACCATGACCTTCAAAAATTCCATCGCGGGACTGCCGCATGGCGGGGGCAAGGCCGGAATATCCATGGATCCGGCCAGTCAGGACAAGAAGAAAATTTTTCATGCATTCGCGGAACTCATAAGCAGCCTGGACGAATATATCCCCGGCCCGGATATGGGCAGTGACGAAGAGTGCATGGCGTGGATCTATGAAGAGACGGGCAGGACGGTAGGGCTTCCGGAGCGGCTGGGCGGGTTGCCGCTGGACCGGCTTGGCGCAACGGGCTTCGGGGTTTCTGAATGCGCCGAGGTCGCCAGCCGGTATGCGGGCATAGGATTGGAAGGCGCAAGGGTGGCCATACATGGATTTGGAAGCGTGGGGATGGCGGCGTCAAAGTTCATGGCTCTGAAAGGTTCCGTTATCGTTGCCGCAGCCGATATAACGGGGACCGTTTTCGATCCCTCCGGCCTGGATCTGGACGGGCTCATCCAGGCCAAAGCCAAAACGGGCAGCGTTGCCGGATACCAGGGCCCGGGTGTCAGGCGCCTTAAGCCATGGGAAGTACTCACCGTTGCCTGCGATATCCTTATCCCGGCTGCAACCGCGGACGTGATAAATATCAATAATGTGGGTTTGATAAAGGCAAAACTGGTCCTTCAGGGCGCGAACCTGCCAGTTACGGACGAGGCCGAAGACGCTCTGTATAAGCGCGGCATACTCTCCGTGCCGGACTTCATAGCCAATGCCGGAGGCGTGATAATGGCCGCCATGGAATACGCCAAAAAGGGAAAAGATGAGGCGTTCAGGGCCATTTCCCAAAAAATAAAGGAAAACACGAGGCTCATTATCGAGAAGGCAAAAAAAGAGGATAAACTGCCTGTAACGGCCGCCCGGCAACTGGCCCTGGAGCGCATAAAAGAGGCCATGGAGCAAAGGGCATACTAGTGTAGTGTCCTTTAAATAGCTGGTGTTATTTCCAGTTTCATGATAAACTACTTCATGTCCCGACGCGCAATGCCTGTAACACTAAATGAAACAGACAGCCAGGAGTTAAATCGGTGGGTTAGT
>JAKAEG010000116.1 GCA_021819985.1 Nitrospirota bacterium
CAGCTATCAGGGCGGGATTGCGGGCGTTACGGAGATAAATCCGTCTTCCGGCAAACAAGCTGTTTATAATGTGGCCGATCCGGTTGCGATTGCCATTAGCGCAAGCGCCTCAAACAACTCCGGCGGCTCTTCCGGCAACGGGTCCGGGGGCGGCTCTGCGGGAGGCTCCTCCTCCGGCCATCAGTTCATTGCCCTGGCTGGCGATTTTTCCACCTCCTATATCCTCAATTCGTCCGATGGGGCCAACTGGAACCTCGTTTATGATGGCGCCAACAACTCCTCACACATCACGGGCGTGGCCTATGGAGACGGCAAATGGGTCGCGGTGGGCAACTCCGGCTCCAATTCCGCGATCCTTACCTCAAGCGATGGGCGGACATGGGCGCAGGCATACAGTGCGCCAAATGGATCAACTCCGATCGAAGGCATCGCCTTTGATAACGGCACGGGCACCTTCATGGCGATAGACCAGTACGCATCCCATTACTATGTGTCAGCGGACGGATCCAACTGGACAGCCTATACCGGCAACACACATGGCGGAAGCATCTATGGCATTGCGGGCGCCGTCTTTGGAAAGGGCGTCTACGTGGTAGCGGAGTCGGGCGAATACATCGACAGCTACACATTATCAGACCAGACATGGCACTCTTTTAATGACCCGCAGCTCAACCCCCACTCTGTCGCTTATTTGAACGGTCTTTTCTTCGTATCGTCGTATAACGGGTTCTACTATTCCAGTGACGGGGTCAACTGGACACTGGTCCCGGAGTCCAATTCGCCAGCCGGTATAGCCTATGGAAATGGCCTGTACATCCTGGCGCAGGGAGTCCAAAGCCCTCCATCCTGCAATATTTCATACTCCACAGACGGGGTCCACTGGAGCGCCTCCGGCTACAGCAGCACCAGCTTTGACTGCACGGGGGCCTATTTTGCAAACGGGGTCTTTTTTGTGACCCCCGGTGCCGCCGGGAGCGGACCGGGCCTCCGGTCCACTGACGGGAAGACCTGGAACAGTGCAGCTTCCTCGAACACAAGTTTTTATTATTCCAATATCATTTATGGGAACAACACGTACGTTGCGGCCGGCAACGGCGTAATCAATTACAACAGCGGCATCTTTGATTCAACGGACGGCTCCACATGGACCGGTATTCTGAACACCACATCGTACTCAGGAATGGGGAGCCTCAGCGAGATCGTTTACCATTGAGTCCGTTCTCCTCTTAAAGGAGGTTTGAATTGATGGAAAGTTACATAATCCGCATTTACAGACGGGACGCCATGGACCCGGATATCGCCTCAGGACTTGTGGAGAGCTCGTTCATGGGAAAGCCGGTTTAGTCATTTACTTTGAAGTTATAAATATCATCTTGACAGGCAAAACCATTTTAATGGATTTTAAATAAGAATAAAAATCTGTGATTCAAGACGCTTAAGGGAAAAAGGAAATATAAGGATTATGACGAATAAGGATTCGAGGCCCGGAGATTAAAAAATTTTTCAAAAGGGGGATTTTGCGTCCCCGGGGAGGAACATATGAAGGCAGAGCTTGATGAATTAAAAAAAGTATTGATCTGGCTGTTTTTACCGGTCCTGTTGATCTCTCTTGCCGGGTGCGGGGGGGGCGGTGGCGGCGGCACGGCCTCCATAAGCGGCAAGGTGATAGACGGTCCCGTATCGGGCGCATCCATAATCGTATATCAGGTTACTTCTTCGGGTCTCGCCCAGGCGGGGACCGGATACACCCAATCGGATGGAAGTTTCGCTTTAACTATAAGCAATTACAATTCTTCCGATTACTATCTGCTCTATGTTTCCGGTGGGACCTTCAGCGATAAAGGGTCCAGCACGGCTGCGCCCACCATGGTTGGATTTCTTGTTCCCGGAGGCACGTCGACTGTTTACATAACTCCCTTGACCACCTTAATAGGCGAGGCGCTGTTTAACGCCGATGGGACCATAAACACCAATTTGAATTCCACTCAGGTGGATTTCTATCTTAAACAGATGCTCTACTATATCGGCCAGTTATTTAACGGCATGCAGGGGCAGGATTTAAACTCGATATCGCTTTCAAACCCTGCGAATTCCCAGCTTATTAATGAAATATTGGCCCTGCTTCAGGACCTTGCGGACACTGTTAAAAACCAAACTGGGGAAAAATACAACCAGGCGATGCAGGACCTGCTTAACTATTTAAGCGTTCCTAACAATGGGGCAAAGCAAGCCCTTTTGGCCGCGTTAACAGGCAACGGCGGAAACGGGAACTTTACGTTTGATGGTTTCCAATTTACCGGCAACGGCGGCGGCACCGTAAATATCAGCGGCACGCTGAATAATAACGACCAGGCCGGATTGGCAAATGCCGAGACGCCTCCTGCCCTGCCTTCGGGATTAACGAACATCAAGCCGGACTTTAACATACCGGCAAATTTTTCTGTGTGGATCGCGAGTGGCGACGGCACGGCCAGAAAACTCGATTCGTCAGGCAATGTATCTGGACCCTATAACGCAGGTCCGGCCCCGGATTCAATAGCCGTTGATTCAAACGGCAATGTATGGGTCAGCGGCGCCGGCGTGGTTACCGAGCTCAGTCCCTCGGGGGCATCCGAGCAGACCTGCTATTTACATACTGGCAGCGTCTCTTCCGGAAACAGACCGAATTATAACGATTCGAATTATCTCGCCGTCGATTATAAAAACAATGTGTGGGTTACGAGCGCGGTAGGTTATGATTACACGCCGGTAACAGAAACCACACCTCCACGCTCTTACCCCGGGTGGGGCGATGGCGAAGGCGGTTATTATGAAAACGGGACCTCTCAAATATATGACTGGTGGGACGGGGCGATAATAGAACTTAATACCGCAAGCTGCAGCCTGAATCAAAGCCAGGACCCGTATATCAGATATTTCGATACATATAGCGGATCGGGCAACTCTATCAGTAGTCCCGGTCCGATTGCCGTGGACCATTCCGGCAACCTCTGGGTTGATGCATTGGGAGGGGGGTTCCCCACCTATGGGCAGTCTTTCAGTGTGAACGTTGCGGAATTCAGTTCTTCCTCGGGCAATCTCATCTCTCTGCCAGGCGGGGTTCCCGATCCTGGGCTGCAGAACTTTAACTCGATCGCCACGGACCCGGCCGGCAACCTATGGGCCTTTGCTGGATTTTATGCTTCAGCCAACCCTGCCGGCACTCCGGATCTCAGCGAGATAAAGCCGGGCGGATCAGTTGCAAATTATACGGTAGAATCCCAGGGGAGTTTGGAAAGTGATAAACAAGTTCCTTTCAACGGGTTTCCGATGGCCGTTGATCCTTCCGGCAACATCTGGATCGCGATCACGCAATACGGCGCTGCTTCTTCAAGTGCTTACGAATACAGCTCTTCGAACGGCACCCTGATAAACCATTATGATCTGGGCGTTACCGTGCCCGGGTTTCAGGTTTCGCAGGCCGCGGAGCAGATAGCCTTCGATTCGTCAGGCAACGCCTGGGTCATAGGAAAGGGCGCGAACGGCGCCGACGGTGTCATCGTAATTAACCCGAAAACGGCCGGCGGCAAACAGGCCTTTTTCCAAGTCCCTGATCCGGTCGCCATTACGGGCGGCAGTTATACCTTGACCGCTCCAAGCGTAAGCTCCGTAAGCCCCGCTAACAATGCAACCGGCGTAAGCACCTCCCCGGCTGTGACGGCAACCTTTAGCGCGGCAATGAATTCCTCGACTATCAATTCGGGGACATTCACCATTACCGGGCCTAACGGGACACAGGTAACCGGAGCAGTGACTTTCGACGCCTCCACCAATACGGCGACCTTTACCCCATCATTCCCGCTCAGCACCGGCACCTCATACACCGCCACCATCATGACGGGGGCTTATGGCGCCGACAATGTGGCGCTTGCAAGCGTATATTCATGGAGCTTCACTACAACTTCACCCTCCGTGGGCGGCACCAACACGTTTACGGCAGGGATCCATCCACTGGGGATAGCCATAGACGCCTCCGGCCATATCTGGGTGGCCAACAGCGGCGACGGCACGGTGGAAGAAATGGACTCTTCCGGCAGCGTAATAGGCACATTTGGCGGCGGCAATATAACGGGGGCGGGGTACATAGCCATAGACGCCTCCGGCAATGTCTGGGTAACGGGCACCGGCACCTCCATAACCGAATTATTAAAAAGTTCTGGCTATGCAACAAGCGCGGCATTCAATATGGCCACGCCCAGTATGACTGGCCCGGGGGGCATAGCCATAGACGCCTCCGGCAATGTCTGGGTGACAAACACTTATACCGGCACCATGACAAATCTGTACGAATTCCTGGCGCCAAATTACACGTCATCGAACACATTCTCTGCCGGCTTCGGAGGAGGTGTGGCCACCGGCCTGGCGATTGATGCCGCCAGCAATGTGTGGGTTGGATATAATGATTATGGCTACGGCGAGGTAACCGAATTATTGAGCTCAAGCTCGTACAGTTCGCCGGGTAACTTGTTTTCCACCAACATGACAGGCCCTGAGGGCATGGCTATAGACGCCTCCGGCAATGCATGGACAACGAATTTAGCGGCTTCTAATCCATCAACTTCCGCAGGGACGATAGTTAAATTGACCGCTCCGTCAACTTCGTCTTCGCCATATACATTGGGCGCAGCTCCTGAAGGAGTGGCGATCGACTCCGCCGGCAATATCTGGGTGGCAAATAAAGGCGGCAATACGGTTACGGAATTGAACTCATCCGGCACTGTCGTCAATTCATACACGGTAGGCACAAACCCTGTCGATGTAGCGATAGACTCTTCCGGCAATGTGTGGGTGACCAATAACGGAGACGGCACCGTATCCGAGTTGGTGGGAGTCGCAAAGGGGCCCCAGTTTTTCCCTTATTCGGGCCCGCAATTCCCATGATTTGCCCATGACTAGCCTATAATTTGGAGGTTAATTTTTGAACATGATTTAAATTTAAATTGCCCGAATTAATTTAAGGAGAACCGTTTTTCAAAGGCAGGCGTGGCAAACATCGCCGCTCGTGGTTTTTTAAAAAAACCCCGGAGGGTTTGGATATAAACCCTCTGGGGTTTTTCGCATAATATCCCTTTTTTAGTTTTTTAAAGCTTCGTTATCTTAAGCCTTGATATCTTCCTCTCCTCCATTTCGAGGATGAGGAAGCGCAGGTTCTGATATCTCACCTGCTCTCCCACCTTTGGGAGCCTGCCGAACAGCCCGAACACGAACCCCCCTATGGTGTGGAACTCCGCCGATTTCATATCGGCCCCTACCAGCTCGTTCACCTCATCCATCCCGGTCTGTCCGGAGACTATGAAAGTCCGCTCGTCCACTATCTCGATCTCCCGTTCGGCCTCGATCTCCTCGAACTCGTCCTGAAGGCCGCCCACGATCTCCTCCATTATGTCCTCGAAAGTGATAAGGCCGTCCGTGCCTCCATATTCGTCTATCACGATGGCGATCTGGAACTTCTTTTTCTGCATCTCGTCCAAGAGTTCCGAGAGCATCTTGTTTTCCGGGACAAAGTAGGTTTCCCTCATGATCTCCGTTACCGGGGTGGTCTCATTCACCGTGCCTTCGGCCATCTTTATAAGGATGTCTTTTATATATAGTATCCCTGATATGTCATCGATGCTTTCCCCGATCACGGGATACCTGGAATAGCCCTCTTCCTTCACCAGCGCCATGGCCTCTGAAATGGAGGCGGTGCTCGGGATGGAAACGATCTCGGTCCTGGGCACCATGACCTCTGATACCATCATGTCGCCGAACTCAAAGACCCGGTGCAGAAGCTCCTTTTCTTCCTCTTCCAGCGTACCGGCCTCTTCGCCAACGGTTATGGCGGCCTTTATCTCATCCACGGTCAGATATGAAGGCAGAGGCTCCTGTTTTATTCCTATCAGGTTCAGAAAACGGCTGAAGAACCACACCAGCGGACTTATGAGCTTCATATATATCTGCACCGGCCTGGCCAGCGAAAGGGCGAACTCGTCCGCGTGCGCCAGCGCCATGGTCTTTGGCGTAAGCTCGCCGAACACGACGGTCAGAAACGTCATGACGGCGGTGGAGATTATCACGCCCTTGCTGCCCAGCATCTTGACGGCCACCAGGGTGCCAAGGGCCGTGGCAAATATGGTAAGCATGTTTGCGGAAACGATGACAGCGCTGAAAAGCCGGTCCGGCTGATCCAGTATCTTCTTAAGGACAATGGCCCGCCTGTTGTTCTTCTCCACCAGACTTCTTATCTTATAGCGGTTGGCGGAGATGAACGAAGCCTCCACGCTGGATAGCGCCGCAAGGGCGAAGATCGACAGAATTATAAGAAGTGCTTCTAGTATACCGGGAGGCTCCATTAAATAGGAAAGGTCAGTTGGCCTTCATCTTCCCGATGACGGCGTGTGCGACATCAGTGGTCGAGACGGCGGAAGGATCATCAGGAGAGGGTTTCATGTCATATGTGACATGCCTGCCCTCCTCAATTACACCGGCAATCGCCTTTTCGAGCCTTTCAGCCGCGTCCTGTTCCCCAAGATACCTTAACATCATGACACCTGATAGCATCATAGCAAAGGGATTCATCTTGTTCAACCCCTTGTACTTGGGGGCGCTGCCGTGGGTGGGCTCGAAAACCGCATACCCTTCTCCGATATTCGCGCCAGGAGCAAGACCGAGCCCGCCTATCAGGCCGGCGCCAAGGTCCGAAATGATATCGCCGTACAGGTTGGGCAGGACAAGGACATCATAAAGCTCCGGTTTCTGCACAAGCTGCATGCACATATTGTCTATTATCCGGTCTTCAAACCCGATATCCGGATAATCCGCGGCTACCGCCCTTGCCACCTCAAGGAAAAGCCCGTCAGAAAACTTCATTATGTTTGCCTTGTGGACGGCGGTGACCTTTTTTCTTCCGTTTTTACGGGCGTAATCGAATGCAAAACGGACAATGCGCTCAGTGCCGGAAACCGATATCGGTTTTATGCTTATCCCGGAGTCTTTCCGGATGTCTTTTCCGGAAAGCTCGCGTATGGTATCTATCAGGCGAAGCGCCTCCGGGGTGGATTTCTGGAACTCTATCCCTGCATAGAGGTCCTCGGTGTTCTCCCGGACGATGACTAGGTCTATATTTTCATATCTGGACCTGACCCCCTTGAAGCTCTTGCACGGCCTCAGGCAGGCATAGAGGTCCATAGCCTGGCGGAGCTGGACGTTTATGCTCCTGAACCCTTTGCCCACGGGCGTGGTGACCGGGCCTTTTATGGCCACCTTGTTTTTCTTAATGGAATCTATGACCCTTTGCGGCAGGGGGTTGCCTTCCTTCTCGTAGACGTCTTCTCCTGCGTCCTGAAAATCCCATTCAAAACCCACCCCTGTGGCCTCAAGCACCATGCTGGTGGCTTCAGACAGCTCCGGCCCTACTCCGTCTCCCGGTATGAATGTTACTTTATACATAGATAGAGGTCTCCGATTCTGTTGTCATTTCTATATCTTTTAGAAAACGACCGTGAGTATCTTCCTGACGATGTCAGGATGGGTCGCCAGGAGACGAAGCTCATCGTCGGTCAGGGGCTTTTGCGTATGCAGGTTCGCGTACTGCGCAAGCTCCAGGACCTGTCTGGCCTCGGCATCGTCCTTGAAGCTTATGCCAAGCTTGTCATAGACGTGCCTGAACCCCTTGATCCCCCCGTATGCGCCGGTGGTGATGACGCGCCCGGTCTCAGTGATCATGGGCTCGCCCCGCCCTACGTCCTCGGGGTCATAGAGCTCATAATTCCTTCTGTCCTTAAGAGCGCCGTCAGCGTGTATGCCGGATTCGTGTGCGAAGGCGTTTGAGCCCACACCGGGCTGGTTTATGGGTATCGGGAGCCCGAAGGCGTAAGAGGCGTATCTGGCTATTTTCCAGGCCGTTTTGAGCTTCGTATGCTCATCCAGATGGGCCCTTTCCTTCAATGCCTGGGAATACGTGAGGGCAAGCACGGTGGAGACCAGGTCGCAGTTGCCGCAGCGCTCGCCGTAACCGTTCACGGTGGTGTTAATGTAAGCATCCACTCCCCCGTCCACAGCCCCCTGGGCCCCTGCCACTGATACGGCCTCGGCCATGCCCAGATCGTTGTGGCAGTGCATCTCTATGTCCATCTTGCCCGCAAGGGCGATAGCCTTTATCCTGTCATAGCTCGTGATCGGGTCGTCAAGCCCCAGGGTG
The DNA here is from genome assembly GCA_021819985.1 of Nitrospirota bacterium. GTDB lineage: Bacteria > Nitrospirota > Thermodesulfovibrionia > Thermodesulfovibrionales > JdFR-88 > JAKAEG01. Next base: position 8,219 of record JAKAEG010000116.1, read on the forward strand.
TCACAGTAGCGGAACCTGTCCGCCCCGGCCTCTTTTCCCGCGTGCACGAACTCTATAAGTTTATTGATGTCCGTCCTGGACCCGTCCTCGGCGTTTATTCCGACCGATTTGGCCCCCAGGTCCTTTGCCAGCCTGACAGACTTCTGAAGGGAGCCCAGTATTTCGCTCCATCCCTTCTTGCCCTGGAACTTGCCCTGTATCATAATGTCCGATGTGGACATGGAGACGTTTACGTGCTTCAGGTCTGGACAGTTCTTGAACGTAAGCTCAACGTCTTCCGGGATGGCCCGGCACCATCCTTCCAGATGGAGCCTTTTTATGACGCCCAGCTTGGCAAGCTCAAGGTTGGCGTTTATATAGCCCACCTCGTGCTTGAGCGTGGGGAAACCCACCTCGCTCTGGAAAATACCCATCTCATCCAGATAGAGATTGAGCATTGTCTTGGACAATTTCGGCAGCAGGATCCTGGATGTCTGGACCCCGTCCCTGTTGGTTACGTCGATAAGATAAACCTTATGATCCGCCATATTTTTACTCCACCTGAAGTTTTTAGTCCTATATTATACACGGAATGGCCCCGGACTTTTCAATTGCCGGCCACTGTTTCATGCTGTCAGAATCGAATCGAGGCTTTTCGGTGTGCTAAAATCCAAAATGGCTTCTTTCTTTTTCGATCTTGTTTTCCCTATGAAACTAAAACCTCTTACCTACAGCAAGCCCGAAGGAATGGGCACCCTCCTTCCCGGCATGATAGTGGAGGCGGAGCTTAAAAAAACA
>JAKAEG010000117.1 GCA_021819985.1 Nitrospirota bacterium
CGACAATCCGCCGCCGTCTCACCATCGCCCTTTCGGAACTTTTATTCCGCTGTCCCTGCTGTCACCGGGAATTCAGGAGATAGGCGAATACATATGAATATTTATGACACAGTAGTACTAGTGTGGTGTCCCGTAAATAGCTTTACATAACAGCTTTCAAGTAAGGTTTAGAAACCTGGGCATCTCTAAGATCGTCATGCCCGAGTGTCTTAATCGGGCATCCATTTTGACGTGTTTATAAATTGGATTCCTGCTTAAAAACCATCTGTACCTGGTCAGAGTTTTTTCCCCAGGTATCCATTTTGGATGGCATCGGATAACGTTTTATTTACACGCTTCGGGGCAATACCCGATATTTTTTTCGTTATCGACGGCCTCCGTAACCGGACCTTCAGTTTTTTGTGAGGCCAGTTTTTTCCCCAGGTATCCATTCTGGATGGCATCGGATGACGTTTCATTTACACGCTTCGGGGCAATACCCGATATTTTTTTCGTTATCGACGGCCTCCGTAACCGGACCTTCAGTTTTTGTGAGGCCATGGAAATCTTCTGCTGAATGCTGTTTCGAAAGAGTAAAAATTTCAGCGCTTTGACCCATGATGCATTTATGGACATTTTTTTTGCCAGCGCGAATATTCTCTCAAACTCAGTGGCATCCGGCTTTGCCAGCCTCATGATCTGAAGATCGCTGACATCGTGCTCGAAGCAGCCAGGCAGAGGCAGGCCAAGCACCCTGAAGTTCAGGATCGTCATTATGCACTTGTCACAAAGATTACAGTTTTTATCTTTTCCCTGGCCCACCATGCATACACGGAGGTTCTGCACCGCCTCCAGCCATACGGCTATCTCACGGACCTTCTCCGTCCTGAAAAAAGATGCCCCGTCATAGACTATCCTGAAAGAGTCGCTCGACAGCATCCAGTCCGTAACCGGGTTTGTGCCCCACGGCAGCACGAATCCCTTATACGGCCCGCTGCTTGGGACAAGCCCTTCAGTGAACCCGCCCTGAAACAGCGTCAGGCAGGACGCAAGCGCGGCCCCATGCGAATCCCACCATGGGTCTCTCAGGTCTCTTATATTTGTAACTACCGGGACCATCTCCATGCCGAGGCTGGAAAGCATCTTTTCCGATCTTTCGGCCGCCATGCGGAATATATGTCCCCTGTCAAGCAGAATGTCGAAACCATGTACAATAATTCCGGCTTTCAATGAGCGCGTGGACCTGCCGCATCTTTTTTTTGAATGCCTGAATGCGGTAAAGGCCGAATCAACGCCCCCTGAGAAGGCTGAGACCGCCCTGTCTTGGGCAGCATGCTCCTGCTCGTGTTCAGTATCAGCCGAAATCTCGATCTTGGTGTATTGCTCCGGTCGCCAGCTTACCCAGGCAGACTGGAATTCCTCAAGGTTTCTTAGCAGCGACGGAGAGACTTCGCAATGCACATGCATATCCATATGCCTGCGCATTGCGGTAAACAGTGTTGCGAGGACAAACGGGTCCGCGCCTTTGGTAAGCGCATGGCCGTATTTTTCCGGGAAACGGTACCACACGCGGGCGGCGTTGGCGATTTTCAATCGGCCCGCCAGCTGACCCCATGGTTTCACTATAGGTGTTGATGTATAGCTCGTCAGTTCCCCAATACCCTCAAGGGTAACCGCGGCGGTAATCGTGCTCTCCCGCCGCACAGGCTCCTCAATCCATAAATGAATTTTTTCAGCCACGGCGCCCCTCCTTTCGCAATCCGTTCATGGCCTTAATGTATTGCATAGAGGTTGTCGTCCTCCGACCCCATGTAGATGGTCCCGTCGGCCCCTATCACGGGAGACGCGTCCGCTCCATAATAAGGGGTCATCATGAATTTCCATTGCAGCGAGCCGTTGGGGTTTAAGGCGTAAAGGTAACCGTCGTCAGACCCGAAATAAATAGTCCCGTCGCCCCCGACCACAGGGGGTGACTGCACATAGCTGCCTGCTGTGAAGGCCCATTTTTGCGTGCCATCAGGGTTTATAGCAAATAAATTATGGCCATCTGAACCTATGTAGATTGTCCCGTCCGCGCCTATTGCGGCTGATGACGGTGTGTATATGCAACTCGTATGGAAGACCCATTTTTGTGTCCCGTCAGAGTTTATCGCATAGAGGTTTCCGTCTGACCCATTATCAGATGAGTTTGAATTATCACATGATCCTATATAAATGGTCCCGTCGGCGCCTATTGCTGGAGAAGACTCCACCCCAAAGACTGTTGGGAAACTCCATTTCTCTGACCCGTCTGGATTTATCGCGTAAACGTGATTGTCATCCGATCCCACATAGATCGTTCCAGCATCTCCTATCGAAGGAGATGATCCCACATCACTTCCCGTTTGGAAGTTCCATTTTTTTGTGCCATCGGGATTGATTGCATATATGTTCCCATCATTACACCCCACATAGATAGTACCATCGTCACCTATCGTGGGGGACGATCCGATCGCATTGCGTGTAACGAAATACCATTTTTGGGTCCCGTCGGGATTTACCGCATACAGGCCCGGGGCTGCTCCTGACAGGTTGCCGCCATCCGACCCGAAATAAATGGTCCCGTCAGCGCCTACCGCCGGGGATGAGTACACATTGCCGTGGGCGGTGAAGGTCCATTTTACCGAACCGTCAGGGTTGAACGCATAGAGCTTGCCGTTATCTGAATTGTAATTATATGTTCCAGTATAGAGGGTCCCGTCGGCGCCTATCGCCGGAGATGAGTAGTCCTGTATCCCGTCTCCGAAAAAGTAAGCCCATTTTTTCTGGCCCGTCGCGCCGCTTGTTATACTGCTTCGGTTCGTCCTGTTATTTATTCTGAATTCCGGGCTGACGGTTTTAGCCAATCCCAAAACGAGGTTTACCGTGCAGGTGCCGGATGTCGTATATGCGCTGCCGGTATATCCGGCCTTGGTGGCTTTTACCCTGTATACATAATTGCCGTTTGAAAGACCGGAAACCTTAAAAGACGTATTGGTCCCATTATATATGCCTGTAAAGGCCCCGCTGTTTTTGCTCGTCTCAAGCACATAAGCAGCGCCGCTTGTGCTGCTTGCGCTCCAGCTTACCGTAAAATAACCAGAGGAGCTGCTTGAAGGAGCGCTGATGGAGGCAGGGGCCGAGGCGCTTTGCAGATTTTTGGGGGGTGTGCCGGTAACTGTGTTATTTGGGGTGTTTGAGTTTCCGGTGGTATTTGAGACTGTGTTGGTCAAGCCTCCAATGTTGTTTGTACTGGATGAATTCCCGTTATTTGTATTTGCTGATGTCCCATTACTGGAGCCTGAGCCACCGCAACCTGAAAATAAAAAAACCGGCGCCGCAAAAAGCAGGAAAAATACGAATGCCATACGCGATTTCCTTGAAAGCCTGTTCATGTCCGTCTCCTTTTTATGATTTCCATTATGATTTGCCTGGATAAGAATCCAATCCTCAAAAAATGCTTTTGCGGACTTCATTTCAGGATATTTTTTATATAAAAAAACCAATGACTCTTCCATCAGGAATCTGATACGCGGAACTCATCCGGTTTTAACCAAAGCGGGCCGATGCTAATTTTTAAAAAGGGTATCCGCGGATCGTACGGCAATTTTGTCCTTAATGGCTGCGGGGATAAGTACCGTTTTTTCATAATGTCCTTGCGAATTCTTATTTTCACCGGACAGGAATAGATTGATTCTGTCCATTCCGTCAATATATGAATTTTTGAATATGTTGTTAAAATCTTCGGTCGTGCCTAAATCCTTTTCATCCGGAAAAACGGCCCCTTCCAGCCTGCCCTGATTGTTTAAAAAAATGAATGGATTTTTCGAAAAAAAACTCCTGACGCAGGTGGAATCAGCCAGGGGAGTTATCACGAAGCCGAAATCCGGGAAACTTTTTATAAGACTCATGCCCCTTGCTTTTTTGAACTGCAGCACCCCGTCATTTACAAACGCCCTGGAATACCCGTAGTGCATCCTCTCATAGCCCTTCTGCCTTAAATGCAGGGCGCAAAAATAATCCGTCACCCCTCTTACGCCAGTCCTGATCAGGTCGTCCCGGCCATCCTTGATTCCGAGGGACCATAACCTTGCCGTATCCCCCTCATACACTAAGATGTTTCCGGCAACATATTCGCCGTCTTTTTTTACAAGCATCAGTTCGCAGATTTCCGCGCCCTTTTTCATTTCCTGATAACTCATGAGAAAAGCCCTGTTTCCATATCTGCCGTTTATGTAAGGCAGATACATCCTCGCGTAAAAATCATCGAACCTGGCTTCATCCTGTGTGACCTCGTAACTGAATTTGTATTTTTTTATTTTCCTTATATCATTTTTCCTTGAGTGTGTCTCGTCGGGGACTGCTGTTCCCGTGCTCCCGCCCACCCAGCCGGGTATATAAAACCGGTTCCCCTCACTGAAAAATCTCGTGTAAATGTCTCTTTCCAATCTGAATATGGCCAGGCCGCAATCCGTAAATAGCTTTTTCTTCAATGCCCGAAGGCCCCAGAGTGACACTTTCCCAACATGGGAAGCTTTGCCGTTTTCGAAGGCGAGGCCGGTAAAATAGTTCTTATCAATTTCCGGGCCGGCGAAAAGTATTCTGAGGGTACCCTGCGGGACGCCCCCCATTTTCCCCTCTATTGTCCATACGTCTGTCTTGGTCTTCAATGAGTAGATGAACCGCCGCTGCATGCCATAGATGCCGCGAAACGTTGAGAATATTTTTTTCAAAAAATTGATGCGAGTTATATGAAATGCCGTTTTCGGACATAATGCCGATTTGCCGGCACCGTAGAGCGTCTTATCCGTTTGGACCATTACTTTACTCAATCCCATTCCCGTGCACCTCGTTCCATTTTTTTGACTCTCGCAGGCGCCGATGGCGAGGCAGTTATCGAACGCTCGCCTCCACAAGAATAAAAAAACTGCATGGCTCCGCCTCCTTGCACACATCCGCCAGGGAGGCCCTTCAGTAGGCATTCCTTGAATAGGATGCAATTAGTGTGCCCGCGCCGCTCATATGGTCCTGTAAAATGGGGCCAAAAAAAATTATTAAACTCATCTATACGCTCGATTACGATATGTCCAAACCGGCGATTATAAGTATGCTTTTATCCGGGACCCTTTCCGCGGGTGCCGTCATTGCCCAGGTTGGTTAACGTGCTGTCAGCTCGATGTGTATGTTGGATACAAAAACGGGATAGGGCTGTTTACAATGGTAACAGGCATAAATTTCTTCATTTGAGTGGTCCGCCATTTTTTCCTGATGATATAATGCTGATGTGGAGAAGAAAACGTGTGAAGACACTCGATAGATCATTTAAAACGGGCGCCGCGCTCTGTTTTATTTTCACCCTTTTTATTGTCCATCATGGATTGGCCGCAAACGGCGCGGGTCCTATTTTGGGAACATGGCTTACCAGAGATCGTGATGCAAAGATCAGCATCTATGAATGCGGCGGGAAAAAATACTGCGGCAAAATAGTGTGGGTAAAGGACGGGCCGAAGACCGACGAGAAAAATCCTGATGCCGCCCTGAGAAACAGGCCTGTACTGGGTCTGGAAATAATGAAAGGGTTTTCATACGAGGGGAAAAACAGATGGGCCGGGGGCAGGCTCTACGACCCAAAAAGCGGAAACACATACAGGGGCGTTATGCGGTTCGAACCGCCCAACCGGCTAAGGCTCAGGGGTTATGTCCTTCTTCCTCTATTCGGCAGGACCGATACCTGGACAAAAATGGAAGGGCCTGACAGGTGAATCTTTTTATCTGAGCCGATATGCCAGTCTCAGTAGGCCGGTTGCATTCATGGCCTCTATGCCCGATTTGCCAATGAGTTCCGGCCATATTTCCGATGCCGGCAGATCGAAAAGAGTTTTTTCGTCAGCGGACAGAATATACCAGTCGCCGCGATTGATCTCCGATTCAAGCTGGCCGGAGGTCCACCCGGCGTATCCGGCATAAATGCGGAACCTGGAAGCAGGGTCTTTGGCGGCAGCTTTGAGCGCGTTCATGTCGGCGCTGATATAGATTTGGTTAAATATGCGAAGCGATTTCCCAGGCGGATTTTTCGACCTCGAGGCCAGGAGCAAAAAGGCCTTATACATCTCCACAGGCCCTCCGAGAAAGGCCGGATCTTGCCTGTTTTTAAGCTCTTTCACCTCCGGGAACAACTTTGAGATCGGCGCTTTCGTCGGCCTGTTTATTATCAATCCCATGGCCCCGCCGGCCCCATATTCGATAATCAAGATCACTGTCTCAGAAAAGATCGAGCCGGTAAGCTGTCTGGTTGCCACCAGGAATTCCCCAGCTGTGGGGCCTGACCGGTGCAATTGGGGCATCGAGGGCCCGGCGGAGCCGAAACTGCAAAGCAGCAAGTTTTTTTCCTGGCCTGCAATGGATGACTCAGGGACAATGAGAAAAAGGAAAAGGAAAATCAGCAATACGGGAAAAAAAGGCCGGAGAAAAAACAAAAACCTTTCCAGTTTAATTTTCATAATTATATATTACCCGATAATCAGGAATCTTCAATTTTTTGGAGATCGCCCCTCTTAGACCTTTATTTTCAAAACAGGCATACCCAGCCGCTGCCTTTCATTTTCACCCTTGAACAGGCTGCCTTTCTGTTTCCTTTCGGGTATATCTCCTCTTTCTCCCTCGTGCTGCGCCTGTATCCTTGTGGGCAGGCTGGATGCGTGCATCACCGTGTACTTGCCGAACTTTTCAGAAAGCCTGTCCACCGCGTCATAGACACGGGTCATCTTCTCTATCCTCCTGGTATCGTCAAACAGCGTAAATTGCAGCCTGTTTTCGGGAACCAGCCCGCCAAGCACAACTCCCGTCTGCCGGTAAAGGACCCCGTGGCGGAAGACGTATCTGAAACCCTCCGCCAGGGGACCGGACAGGTCAGCGGGAAATGCCGTCGGGAGGTTCAGTTTCAGCTCCACTCCAACGCTTCTGAAGTCCTGCCCGCGAAGAAAAACGACAAGCCTTGACGCAAGCAGATCATAACGCCTTGCCTTCATGCAGGCGTTCTCCAGGTTCCTGGAAAGCTGCGCGAAAACGAAGGTCTCGTCCCTGGATGGGGGCGTAAAGGTCCTTGCCTTGCTTATGGACTGATATTCGTTTTTTGATTCGCGCGTGACCGGGTAAACGCTTCTTCCATTCAGCTCATGCCAGATCTCAACGTAAGGTTTTGAAAGGTGTCCACGGATAAACCTTTCATCCTTTCTCGCGAACTCAAGCGCCGTTTGGATGCCGAATTTATTGAGGTAGGCGGCGGTGTCGGGCCCGATGCCCCAGATACTGCCAACGGGCAATTTTTCCAGATACAGGTGAATGTCCCTGCCCGGTATTAGTGTAAATCCTCTCGGCTTTCCATGTTTCGAGCCAACTTTCGCAAGCACCTTTGAGAGGCTCAGGCCGATGGACACCGTTATCCCCAGTTCGCTCTCGATGGTGTCCTGCATTTTTTCCGCTATCGCTTCATAAGGCCCGTGGAAACTTCGCCTGAGGCCGGTCAGGTCAATGAACGCCTCGTCAATTGAGTACTCCTCCACGTCCGGGGAAAAGCGCCTCAATATTTCGAACATCCTTAATGAAAAAAGGCTGTATGTTTCGTAATCGGACGGGACTATGACGGCATCCGGGCAGACCTTCTTTACCTCAAAGAGCCTCATCCCCCGGCCGACCCCTTTTGCCTTTGCCTCATAGCTTGCGGCGGCCACAATGCCCCTCTCCTTCCCCGTTATGACCGGCTTGCCCCTGAGTTCCGGGTGGACAGCCTGTTCACAGGAAGCAAAAAAGGCATCCGCGTCCAAATGGAGTATGGCCTGCGGCCAGGAATGGATCGTAAGAGGTTTTTCATCCATAAATTAATTCCTAATCAGTTTGATATCTGCCAGTTCCATTAGGATGTCATGCCCGAAATTCGTAATCGGGCATCCACTTTGAAGTTGCTTTTAAAATGGATTCCCGCCTACGCGGGAATGACGACAATAAACACCCAGCTTTAGCCTATTCAGAGATCAATAATGGCGGATTTTTTCCCTTTTTTACCTGTACTTCCTGACGACAGCGATCACAACCCCGGCTATCTTCAGCTCGCTTTTTGGCCTTATGGGTTTGTAGGCGGGGTTTGCGGCCACAAGCTGGACGTCTGTTCCCCTTTTCCTCAGGTATTTCATTGTCCAGTCGCCATCGACCTGGGCGATCACTATGTCTCCGTTTTTTGGCGTTAGCCCCCTGTCCACTATTACCATGTCCCCCGGAAGAATCCCCGCTCCTGACATGGAATCACCGGATACCTTGAGAAGAAAGGTTGCCTCCCGGTTCTGAATAAGCAGCTCATCCAGCGACAGGTTGTCCGAAAGCTCTTCCTCGGCCTGACTGGGAAAACCGGCCTCTACTGTGCCAAGGGCCTTTATGGGCCTTTTATTTTTATTAGAGAGCGACACGGGTATGAGCCTGCCTTTTTCATCCCGCATGAGGATTCCCAGTTTCTCAAGCTTCGTTACCAGCTTGGAAACGGCATTCTTTGAAGCCAGGCTGGTCAGCTGCCCTACCTCCGAAAAACTTGGCATCCTGCCCTTTTTCCGGTAAAATCCGGCTATATTCTCCACTCTGGATCTAAGCAGCTCTTCCCCGGCATTTTCCCCTTGCATGCTTTTATTCTAAGGTGAACGATAGTTCACTGTCAATTCAAATTGCAAGGGTACGGGATAAGGCTGAAAAGATCATACGTTAATTCTTTCACTTGTTACTTGGATTTTGTCAGCCTGGTTTGGGTGGAGGAGTTGAGCCCTGATCTGTTAATTTCTAAACGGGTCTGCGTCATGAATGTGGGGCGGATCAGGCTGCACGGGACCCCCAATAGTCCTCGAAGCGGCCGGATTTGATAACGCAGCGCAGGGCGGTAATGGC
>JAKAEG010000118.1 GCA_021819985.1 Nitrospirota bacterium
GTGAGCGTGCGATCGCGGACCTCTTTGAGAAGGCGCAGCAAGCCGGACTGGTGAAAAAGTCCGATGCCCCTTTGTTCATCTGAAAAGAGCACAGCTAATATTTGGGCTTATCAGCAAGAGTTTATTTATTGCCGTCATTCCCGCAGGTAGTAAGCTGGAATCCACTTGAAAATGGATGCCCGATAAAAGTCCTCGGGCATGACTGATTGAGACCCGTATGTCATTCATTACGAATTTGTCCGGTGTGTGGCAGTCTTGGAAAAAACCGGGGCACTGTTTTCATGTAATCCCTGTATTCCTGCCCGAAACGCTTTATAAGCCTCCGCTCCTCTATTAACGCGCCATAAATAAAGTACAGGTCGGCAAGTATGGAAACCGTGAGCCAGTTTGCCGTTATGACTGGAATGAAAGAGAAAATTAAAATGCCCGCCGTATACAGGGGATGCCGCATAATGCCGTAAAGACCATCTTTGGACAGGTGATGCTCTATCCCCTCCGCATCTCCTGAGACCTCCCTGCCTTTTATGAAGTTCATTGCCTGTTTGAAACCTATGAACCCCATCGAATCTATCCTGGAAAATGTGGCAAGTCCCAGAAGCAGCCCTGAAAACTGAAGCAGGCCCATGATTATTTTCATCGGGGTAGAAGGGTTCCAGAGCACCTTGTCAGGAAGGACGGAGATAAGCCCGAAGGCGGCAAGGGAGGCAATTGCCGATATCACCACGTAACCAAACCTGTAAAAGACCTTTACGAATTTCCGTCCGGCAAGTCGCGTGAACAGGTCTTTTATACGGTCTGCGGCAAGCAGGCTGTGCAAAAGCGCAAAGCACCCGAATATCAGGATGACATATAAAATCATAATAGTTCCCTTATTGATTATACTGAAAATATGGAAAGCAGAAATAATACCTGCCGAATATTGCACATGGACATGGACGCTTTTTTCGCATCGGTGGAGATATTGAGGCGGCCCGAGCTGAAAGGCAAGCCGGTTGTTATCGGGGGCACAGGCGATCCAAACAGGCGCGGAGTGGTCTCGACCGCCTCCTATGAAGCGCGGAAATTCGGGGTCCATTCGGCCATGCCGTTGAGGACGGCCCTGAAACTCTGCCCTGCCTGCGTCTTTTTGCCTGTTGACTATAACGAATACTCCAGGATTTCCATGAAGATAAAAAAGATCCTTTTTGAGATAAGCCCGCTCATGGAGGACGTTGGCATAGATGAAGCATACCTTGATATCTCCGCGCTTCCTGAACCGCCGGAAGAGACCGCCCGGCTGATAAAAGAACGGGTATTCAGGGGAACCGGGCTCACCTGCTCTGTAGGCATTGCGCCAAACAAGCTCCTGGCCAAGATGGCTTCAGACCTGCAGAAACCGGACGGGCTCACATTCATCGGTTTTGAGGATGTGGAGAAGCTGATATGGCCCATGGGAGTTAGAAAACTTCACGGGGTCGGGCCCAAGACGGAGATATATCTCAAGGAGGCGGGCTTAAACACTATCGGAGACATTGCCGCCAAAAGCCTCGAATGGCTTCAGGAGCAGCTTGGAAAATCCTATGGCCAGTATCTGTTTGAAGCATCGAGGGGCATTCATGAAAGCCCGATAATAACCGAATGGAACCCCAAATCGATAAGCAGGGAGGAAACTTTTGAGCTGGACGTCGCGGACTGGCAGCAGGTGGCCAGGTCCCTGGCATCTCTTATGAGGGACGTGGCCGGGTCGATGCGGGAGAGCGGATATGAGGCGAAGACCGTTACCGTGAAGATAAGGTTCGAGGACTTTGATACCCTGACAAGGGCAAGGACCCTGCCTGCGGAAACGGACGAACTGGATATCTTGCGAAAGGCCGCTTTCGAATGTCTGGGCCGGATAGAGCTTAAAAAAAGGGTGAGGCTTGTGGGAGTCAGGGTAATGGGATTAAAGCCCAAAAACGGGGCGGAAGGTAAACAGATGCCTTCTCCGTGCTCAAAAGATGCCCGCTAGGGAATTTATTATTGCACGGGAATTTCATGTATATGGGCCATGTACACGGGCAGTGTATGATCTGCTATCATTGGGAATATGCAATACTATATTCATTACGTGCCCGGGAGGATGAGGATCGAGTCGCCGACGCTTCATGAGAATCCCGCAAAAGTAAAAGAGTTCGAGATATTTATCAAAGGAATCACCGGCATATTGGCTGTGGACTCTTATGCCCCTACCGGAAGCGTGATAATCCACTTTGATGAGAAGAAGATAAATTGTGAACAGCTCATAGGTATTTTGGAGACGCATAACTATTTCCAGCTTATTGGGGCGGAAACGTTCGATGAACGGATAAAAAGAGGGACGGAAAAAGCCCTGGAAGCTGCTGAGAAGATATTCGATATTGCTGAGGGCGGCATTGGAGAAGAATGAAACCGCTTTTTTTATTGACATAGACTTTTTTATCTCTTTATAATCTAAAAGGTTTTAAACTCTAAACGGCTTTTAAAGGATGTGAGTGTAATGGACAGCGGCCCAAGTAGTCATAGTAGTTACGGCAAAAAACCGGCGGGGCGGGCAGCGTGTTCATTGCGCACCTCTTTCATGAATCTCCTCTAAACGCTCTCTTTTACCGCTCGACCTGACTCCGCCTTAGTTTTTTGCCAATTCTTTTTGTCTTTTTGCAAAAAACTCAGGAGGTACGTGTCATGTTCTACATCAATAATGTGCCCGGAAGGGCAAAGACCATCAGTCGGTTCTCTTTCGTACTGGCCTTGCTGGCCATTTCAGCGGTTTTTTTTGCGGGTGAGGGAAAGGCTTATGCCAAAGACGGCCAGGTGGAGGAAACTCCCGATCCCTGCCTGGGCCTGCTTGCAATCCTTGACCGCCCTACTGTTTCGGACAGCGCATGCGCCGCGCCGCTTGGTCATGCAGTGTTCGAGTTGGGCTTCCAGCATGCGGATTTAAGGGGTTCCGGCGGCGGTACGGCGGACAATTATCCGCAGGCCGAGCTGAGAATGGGGCTGCCCGGCAGAAACGAGTTTAAAGTCCTTTCCCCAAACTACAATAGCCAAAGTACGCCAGACGGCTCTTCCTCCGGTCTTTCCGCCGCATCGGTTGGTTTTAAGCATGAAGTTGGACATAACAGAAATTGGCTTGGCTCGGTGGAGGCAATCCTCACCATGCCTTCAGGCAATGCGGCCTTTGGAAGCCGGGGGCTTGGAGCGGCAGTTAACGGTATCGTCAATTATGCGCTTAATGATGAAATCGGGCTATCACTGCTGCTTGGTATAAGCTCTCAGACCACGTCAAAGCTGTCCGGGGGTGACCGATTCACGAGTTTCAATTCTGATTTTGTAGCTACCTGGCAGCCTACTGAGCGGCTCCAATTTTATGGCGAGGTTTTCGGCCAGACAAGCTCCGGGCCAGGCCAGGGAGCTGGCTATAACTTAGATGGAGGTCTCCAGTATATGGTTACGCACTGGTGGGAGGTGGACCTTGAAGAAGGCGTGCGCCTCACAGGCAACCTTGGCGGCTTCGCGCATTACTACGGGGTAGGCTCCGGATTTCTGTTTTAGAGCGGGGGCCTGAGTCTGGGATGCTATGTGATTTCAGAGAGATTTGAAGCGTAAAGATATTGCAAAGCATGATGAGTTACTGATATTTTTATCAGGAAGGGGTGTTCGATGAATTTTTTTACAAGGCTGTATTATCAATACCGCAGAATAATAAAGGCGATCAGCCTATTTTTCATCATCTCGGGTCCGGGCCTCATAGTCATGATCGCCGACAACGACGCGGGCGGCATCACGACGTATGCGGCAACGGGAGCCAAATACGGCTATAACCTGATCTGGGTGATATTGGTCCTTGTACCGGTCTGCTATTATGTTCAGGAGATGACGGTCCGGCTGGGCGCGGTGACCAAGCGGGGCCATGCCGAAGCCATCTTTGCCGGGTTCGGCTCTTTCTGGGGCTGGTTTTCGTTGACCGATCTGATGATCGTAAACTGGCTTACCATGGTGACCGAATTCATCGGCATGACAGCCGCCCTCAATATTTTTGGCGTACCGCCATATCTGACCGTAATAGGGATGTGCGCCGTAATGATCATTATGGTCCTTGGCGGCAGTTATTGGACATGGGAAAAGATCACGCTCCTTTTTTGCGCGATGAACCTGATCTATATCCCCGGCGCTTTTATGGTGCATCCGTCGGTAGCGGAAGTCGTTCACAAAGGGGTGGTGCCTAATCTCCCCGGGGGCCTGAACAATGAGCTTTTCTTTTTCCTGATGGCCAATATCGGCACTACAATAGCCCCCTGGATGCTTTTTTTCCAGCAAAGCTCGGTCGTTGATAAGTCCCTGAAGGAAAAGGACATCCCATGGGGTAAGGTGGACACGTATGCGGGTTCGTTCCTTACGGGGCTTGTGGCCATATTCATAATCATCGTGACCGGCACGATATTGAAAGGGATCAATATCGACGATGCCGCGCAGGCCTCTGTGATGCTGATGAAAACCAATAAATATATCGGAACCTTCATGGCCATCGGTCTTTTCGACGCCGGGTTTCTGGGCGCCATCTGCATCTCGCTGGCCAGCTCCTGGGCATTTGGAGAGGTATTCGGCTGGGCCCATTCGCTCAATTACAAGATAAAAGAGGCCCCCTGGTTCTATGGGTTCTACTTTTTCCTCCTAATAAGCTCCGGGATTGTCGTGTTGATTCCCAACGCCCCGCTGGTCCTGATAACGCTTTTTGTGCAAGTGGTAGCTGTGACTCTGTTGCCGGCCGCTCTGGTCTTTTTGATACTGCTTTTGAACAATAAAAAGACCATGGGTGAGTATACCAATACAAAGTCACAGAATATTATTAATGTTGCCATCGTGGTGGTGATTATCCTGATTTCGACCGTATATGGCGTAAGCACGCTTTTCCCGAATGTGCTCAAATAGGAGGTGAAATGATGATAAGGAATTTCTTCAGACATAATTACGCGAAGATCCACGAAATAAATAAAAAATACGCAACTCCGGATATAGAGATGTCAGGCGGGGTGAAATTTGCGCTCCTTTCGCTGCGGTTTTACCTGATCTTTCTGGTAGTCCTGCTTCTTTATAAATTCATTACACTGGTAAAATAAAAGGAGGTGATCACATTATGAAGCCAATCAATGAAAAAAATAATGAACATGCCGGGGCCGTGCACTTCCTTAGCGACCTGATCGGCATCAAGATATTCAATCAAGACAAAAAAATCGGAAAATTACGCGATATCGCCATACGTGAGCATGAGAAGCTCCCGACGGTTACCCATTTATATGTAATCCGGACGTTCGGCCACAAACCGCTGATGATACCATGGGAACGTGTGACGGATATCCGCCCCTGCGGGATCACGACAGATATGGAATCCATTGAAAAGTATGAGGGCGAGCCGGCCGAATCCCAGGTTCTGCTTAATGACCATATACTCGACAAGAAAGTCCTCGATATGGATGACAACGAGGTGGACGTTGTTTATGATGTAAAACTGGTGCTGCGGAACAATGTTCTTTACGTTACGGACGTGGATTTCAGCCGGTATGCGCTATTTAAGAGGCTAGGGCTCAAACCGGTAATAAAACTGCTGTTTGGCGGCTCCGATCTGCTTAAGAAAGAAACCCTCTCATGGTCTTATGTCCAGCCGCTTCCGGAGGACATCGGCAGGTTCAGAGGGGCCGTCAAACTGAGGATACTTAAAGAAAAGCTCCCGGAGATACATCCGGTTGACCTGGCGGACATCCTTGAGGAACTGAATGAGGAACAGAGGCTTGCCATATTCAATGAGTTGGAGCCCGAGCATGCATCCGACACCCTGGAAGAGATCGAACCGCGGGTCCAGAGGACATTGATCTCCTCCATTAAGAAGGAAAGGGCCGCCGAGCTGATCAATGACATGACCCCGGCGCAGGCAGCCGATATCCTTTCCATACTCCCCGCGCAGGAGGCGGATGAGATCCTTGCATTATTAGAGAAAGAGAACGCGCAAAAGATACAGCATATGCTTGATAAGCAGGAGGAGAAAATCATTCATTTGTCTACGTCGCATTTCATAAAGCTCTCTCCTGATACCGAGGTCAACCAGGTGCTCTCCCAATTTCGCGATCTGGCAAAAGACAAGGACGAGATCGCCTATATCTATGTGGTCGACGAAAAGAACACATTATTAGGAGTGCTGGATTTAAAAGAGGTGTTGCAGGCCGAACTTGACGACAAGCTTGCGGATATCATGGCAACCAGCGTCATCAGTTTAAAGCCGGATAATACTCTTGACGAAGCGGCTGAAATGTTTACCCGGTATAATTTCCGCTCGATCCCGGTAGTCGATGAACAGGAAGTGATACTTGGCATTATCCTTTATCGCGACGTCATGAATCTCAAGCACAGGTTTGTCTAGTTTTTTAAAATTGCCTGCGGTCCGAAGGCAATTTAAGTCCATTTCCCCTTGACGAAAACCGTCCCTTATTGGATACTAACGAAATGGAAAAAACTGAA
The DNA here is from genome assembly GCA_021819985.1 of Nitrospirota bacterium. Lineage (GTDB taxonomy): Bacteria > Nitrospirota > Thermodesulfovibrionia > Thermodesulfovibrionales > JdFR-88 > JAKAEG01. Next base: position 6,508 of record JAKAEG010000118.1, read on the forward strand.
ATAAAGGAACGCCTGAAAGACCTGCCCAGCATAGATGAGACGCTTAAAAGCGAGGAGGGCCGCAAATGGATCTCCCTTTATCCCAGGCGTTTTGTGCTTAAAGCCGTAAGAAAGCACATCGAAGATTTAAGAAGCGCAATAATAAAAGGTGAATCCACGGCATTGGATGCGGCCTCGGTCTCCCGCGGTATCGAATGCCTGATAACCGGTTACATCACCCCAAGCCTGAGGGCTGTGATAAACGCTACCGGCGTGGTCCTGCATACGAATCTCGGAAGGGCCCCCCTTTCTGAAGCCGCCCTGAAAAGCGTTGTCGAAATTTCAAAGGGATACTCGAATCTTGAGTACAACCTGAAGGAAGGCAAAAGGGGGAAAAGATACGCCCATCTGCGGGAATTGATAAAAGAGATCACCGGTGCGGCTGACGCCACCGTCGTCAATAACAATGCTGCGGCGGTTCTGCTTGCGCTGTCATCTCTTGCCAAAGGCAAAGAGGTGATAGTCTCAAGGGGCGAGCTGGTCGAGATAGGCGGGTCCTTCCGGGTACCGGATGTTATGGCGCAAAGCGGGGCGGTCCTCCGCGAAGTGGGGACCACGAACAAGACCCACCTCAGGGATTACGAACGGGCCATAGGTCCGGAGACAGGACTGATACTCAAGGTGCACCAGTCCAATTACAAGATAACCGGGTTTACATCCGAGGTTTCCGTCCAGGAGCTTGTTGCGCTTGGGGCAAACCACAATATTCCCGTTATGTTCGATCTTGGAAGCGGCTGCCTGCTTGACCTCAGGGCGCATGGCGTGGGAACGGAGCCGGTTGTTAAAGAGGTGGTTGCAACGGGTGTCGATCTTGTGACCTTCAGCGGGGATAAATTGCTTGGCGGACCGCAGGCTGGAATTGCCGCCGGAAAGCCGGACATAATAGAACAAATGAACCAGAACCCGCTGGCCAGGGCCTTGAGAATAGATAAAATGACTCTAGCCGCCCTGCAGGCCACCTTGTTTGCCTATGCCGATGAGGAAAGGGCCGCAAAGGAAATTCCCACTGTGCGTATGCTGCTTGAAAAACCGGAATCCATACGCCAGCGGGCCGAAAGGCTTGCCCTAAAGATTAATAAAGGCAACGGGACCGCGATAGAGCTGATAGAGGATTTTTCCGAGGCCGGCGGCGGCTCACTGCCAGGCGTTAGCCTCAGGACTTTTTGCTGCTCTGTCCGGCATAGCGCGATTACCCCGAATAAGATGGAAGAGCGGTTAAGGACCGGCAACCCGCCCGTGATCGCGAGGATCAGGGAAGACGCGCTCCTCCTGGACGCAAGGACCATCGCGGATGACGAGGTCCCCGTGGTTGCGGAGCGGCTGAATGAAATCCTGATCCGTCCGGAATAAAATTCCTTAAAGGGCGGGGCGGGTGGGAATAATAATGCGGCCTCACTCCTCCGTATTCAACACGTAATCCACATTCACTTCCATATCTTTTCTCAGACTGTGATAAACGGAGCAGTATTTCTCATGTGAAAGGGCGACGGCCTTTTTCACCTGTTTTTCCGTGATGTTTTTTCCCGTAATTGTAAGGACCATCTGGATACGGGTGAAGTACTGGGGCGGGGTAGGGTTCCTTTCGCCTATGATGTCCAGCTTGAAATCGGATACCTCTCCTCTCATCTTCTGGATAAAGGAGACCGTGTCTATGGCCATGCAGCCCGCAAGCGATAGCAGGAGGCTTTCAGTGGGCGCGCAGCCCCATTCTATTTTGGCGTCGAAATCTATCTCATAGCCGCGCTGCGTGCGGCCATGGAATATCAGGTCCCGTTCCCATGTAAGCGTCCCCTTCATCGCGGACGCGACTTTTTCCTTGTAACCCTTAAGGGAAGAGGCGTCCAGCCCAGTTTCCTTCTTTTCTTCGTGCATTTTTTCCAAAGGCCTCCTTGTAAATTTTCAATAGATAAAAAAATAAAAAATCAAAAAATTTCGGAAAATCTATATTTTAAAAATAATTCAGCGCAAAATTTCGAGTATTGGAGTCAGAAAGGTCCGGAAACATGGTTAAAAGAGTTTTTAAAAAAGTATCTCAAGCTGGGTTTCCTGGCCGGGGAAGACTATGGGGTATTCGTTATTAAAGCAGGCCTTGCAGAAATCTTCGGGATTGGGTATGCCTTTAAAGAGCCCTTCAATGCTCAGATAAGCAAGGCTGTCCGCCGTTGTGTAACGCCTTATCTCCTCGGGATTATGGCTTGACGCTATCAGTTCCTGCCTGGTGGGAGTATCTATGCCGTAGAAACAGGGGCCTTTTGTGGGAGGTGAGCTTATTTTCATATGGACCTCGCGGACGCCGCCGCCTTCTCTCAGCATTTTCACTATTTTTTTGCTGGTCGTGCCCCTCACGATGGAATCGTCCACCACGAC
>JAKAEG010000119.1 GCA_021819985.1 Nitrospirota bacterium
CAGGGTGATATGCAGTGCCTTGGATATATCGCTCCGTGCATTTGTGCAAAGACTGGAAAATGAGTGATGAAACCATCGCCTGATTATAGTAGGATGGGCAAGGACTTCTGGGCTGATATTCGAAGCATCAGCCAAAAAGTTGGGTATACAGTGAGAGGAAAAAATGTCATTAGAGTACCCGCGATAGAGGAGATTAAGGATGTTTATAAAAAAATCGGCCTTACCTCCAGTCATTTAGTAACCAGAGAAAACAGGCTGACGGCGCGCGGTAAAAGGGTTGTAGGGTACTTCAACTACAGGGCCAAAGTCCTAAATACCGAGGTTGAACCATTACTAATGGACGTTAGCGACGCCCGCGCCGTATTTGATAGGCTTTACGAGGAACTGAAGCCCAAATGTCACATCCCCATGAATAAGCAGAAAGGCGATAAAAAAACTCCATCTTACTTCACTGGAATTATTAATATGCTAATTGCGGCCAATGCAAATGGGGCAGATTGTGACTATAATCCACGAGAATTGACGACCGTCACGCGCGAGAATAGGCCGCTCCGCACATTTGCCCGCTGGGTAGACGGCGCATTCCCGAAGGCGGTAAATCCGGTAGCTGTTTGGGAGATTAAGGAATATTATTACACAACCACTTTTGGCAGTAGAGTTGCCGATGGTGTTTACGAGTCGCTATTGGATGTAATGGAAATGGAAGAACTCCGGGAACACGAGGGGCTCCATGTCTTGCATTACCTTATGGTCGATTCGCATTACACTTGGTGGGAGTGTGGAAAGTCGTACCTTTGTCGTTTGATTGACATGCTCAACATGCGGTATGTGGATGAAATCCTTTTTGGGCGCGAAGTAGTTGATCGGTTGCCTGAGATCGTCAAAGAGTGGCAAAAATTAGTGCGGTAAATCCCTGCCCTTGTGTCTCCAAAACATTTTAGAAACAGTTTCCCGCCTTACCACCTACGTTTCCACCATCTGTAAGAAGTGGTCCAAACAATAGGGACCACCTCTAACGCAAGGAGAGGCCAAGATATTTAATTCAATATCTTTTAATCACAACCGACGCGTTAAACCCGCCCAGGCCAAACGAGTTTGCAATAACGGTCCTGACCGGCGCGGGTTGCGTGCTCGTTGGAAGGTTAAGCGCGCCGTCCTGATCTTTTATATTCGGGTTTCCGGGCAGCAAACCCTCTTTGATGCACATTAGCGCCAAAGCGGTCTCGAACGGCCCGGAGGCGGCAAGCATATGCCCGGTTAGCGCCTTTGCGGCAAATACGGGCGCCTCATCCCCCCGTGCTCCTAAAGCTTTTTTTATTGCCTCCTCTTCCGTCTTGTCCCCGAGCCTGGTGCCGGTTGCGTGCGCGCTGATCAGGTCTATTTCCCGATCGCTCATTCCGGCCTCCTCTATCGCTTTTCTCATCGCCCTGGCCTGTCCGGAAGGATCAGGTCTGGTATCGTGGAAGGCATCCATTCCGCAGCCGTAGCCGCATATCTCGCCATAGATATGCGCCCCCCGTTTAAGCGCATGCTCCAGTTCTTCAAGCACCAGAACGCATGCCCCTTCGGCCAGGACAAAACCGTCGCGCTTTCTGTCAAAAGGACGACTGGCCCAGGGGGTATTTGATTTAGAGAGCGCGCCCAATCTCAAATACGCCTCCACACAGAACCTGGTGAGCGGGGCCTCCGCCCCGCCGCAAAGGCACAGCGTCTCGATCCCTTTTTTTATATATGTAAACCCCTCGCCAATGGCCTGCATCCCGGAGGCACAGGCGCTTGAGACCCCCATGGTTCGCCCGGTAATCCCCAGTTTCCTTGCCACCAATGACGCAGCGGCCCCTGCCTGGCTTCCGGGCATGAGGAAAGCCGAATACCTGCCCTTAAGAGCGGCTTCCTCCAATCTGGTGATCCCGCCCCTGCTGGACCCCATTACCACCGCGCACCCGGATTTGTCTTCAGCCCTTTTTTCAAACTGGATATCTGGAAACGAGTCTTCGGCCGCCATCCTGGCAGCGGACACCGCGTACCAGGCAAAAGGGTCGGTCCTCGCGGCCTCTTTGGTCGTGAGATAATGGTTGAGATCAAAATTTTTTTTGATTTCGCCCGCCGCAAAAAAAACCTTCCTGCTTAAAAGGACTTTCGTGCATACGTCTATCCCCGAGCGGCCATGTTTAACCGCCTCCCAGGAACGCTTGAAATCCGCTCCGGGGGGTGTAACAGCCCCTATGCCCGTAACAACCACCCTTTTGTCCATAGAAAAACTCTTCGTAAACTATCTTAGCAGAATCAGTTGACGAGGATAAGGGATGGCAGGCTTGCTTTCCCTGCCTCCTTCCGCTTGCAATTTTTGCTCTTATTTTGTCAAGACCCGCCCTCTTCCGGTTCTTGTTTTTGATTAAGCCAAATAGGTATACTACTGCTACTTTCCGGGGGAGCAAAACCAAAAAAAGATGCGTATTGAGAAGATAGAACTTACAGGATTTAAATCATTCGCCGACAAGACAGTAATCGAACTCCATCCGGGCATTACCTGCATCGTAGGGCCAAACGGCTGCGGAAAAAGCAACGTGGTGGACTCTTTCAAGTGGGTCCTTGGCGAGCAGAGCGCAAAAAGCCTTAGGGGCGACAAGATGATGGAGGTCGTCTTCGACGGCTCCCAGAGCAAAAAGCCCAAAGGCATGGCCGAAGTGAGCCTTCAGGTAAACGGGATCAACGGGGGCAGCCCGACCACTGTAACCAGAAGACTGTACCGCTCGGGCGAAAGCGATTACCTCATAAACAAGGCCTCATGCCGCTTAAAGGACGTAAAAGACATATTCCTCGATACCGGCCTCGAACTGAAAAGCTATGCCATATTCGAACAGGGCAATATTTCGAGGATCATAAATTCCAAGCCCGAAGACCGCCGCTTCCTCATAGAAGAGGTCGCGGGGGTGGTCAAATACAAGATAAGGCGCGGCGAGGCCGAAAGCAAGCTGGAATCCTCCCGCCTGAACCTCCAAAGGATCGCCGATATCATTGGGGAGGTCAAAAGGCAGATAAACTCCCTGGACAGGCAGGCCAAAAAGGCGGAGCGGTATAAAAAACTGGCTGAAGAGCTGAAGGTAATTGAGCTGAAGCAGGCCAGAAGGGATTACCTGGCGCTAGCTGCCGCTCTTGAAGAGCTTTCCCTGTCGCTTGCTGCCATGAAGGAAAAAGACGCAGCCCTCAGGGCCAGGGTTTCAGAGCTTGAAGACACGCATGCCCAAAGGCGCATAACGCTTGCGGACCGGGAAAAGGCGGCCCAGGCCCTTTACGATGAATTGCAGGGTCTTCAGCGCGATATCGCGGCAAAGGAACGGCAAACGGCCATCCTCGATACGGAAAAAGAAGCGCTAAGGCAAAACCTCGAACGCCTGGAAAAAACCGAAGGCGAACTCAATCAGAACATAATCGATTCTGACCAGAGGATATCGGAGCTTCAGGCCGAATCCGGCTCTCTTTCCACTGCTATTACCTCCTTTGAAGAAACACTAAAACAAAACAGCAGCGGGCTTAATGAATCTAGAGACTCCATCGAGCAGCTTGAGGCTGAGCTGGAACAGCAAAGGCGCCAGCTTTTCCGTGCGTCCGAAGAACTTAGCATGCATGCCGGGGAGATCGGAAAGGCGGAGCTTGCTATCGAGGGCCACAAAAAAAGAGAGCTTTCGATAACGGGTGAAGCGGAGGCGCTGAAAGAAACGCTCGCCCATAGTGAAAAGGGCCTCTCGGAACTCGAAACCAAGGCGGTCGAAAGCGGAAAAGGCAACATGCTTGTGAAGGAAGAAAAAGAGACCCTCACGGCTGAGCTTTCGGCCCTAAGGCAGCGCTCGCAGGAGCTTTCCGCACAGATATCCGGCAAAAGGGAGGACCTTGCCCGGGTATTGTCGAGGATAGATTCACTCAAAGAAATACTACTGGATCCGGCGTCTAGGGAGTTGTTAAATAATTCGGCGGACCAGATCAACATAGAAAAAAGCCTTTCTGACGTTATAGAGGCCGTGCCGGAGTACGAAAAGGCGATCGAGGCGGCGCTAAAGGAATTTTTGGCGGGCGGCTTTATCGTACCTGACAGGAAGACCGCCATTGCCGCCCTGAAAACGCTAAGAGACAAGGACATAGAGAGGACATCCTTTATTCCGGTCTCTATAAACGGAAATGGCGGGAATGGAGCAGTTGCGCATGAGCTGCCCTCAGGCGTGCTTGGCAGGGCCACTGATTTCGTAAAGGCCATGCCGGGATTCGAGGGGCTCACAAAAGCCCTGTTAAATGACGTGCTAATCGTGCGGGAGCTGGAAGACGCCCCCGAGGCAACAGGCGGTTTCATGTACATAAGCCTTGCTGGCGAGGCAATTGAGCCAAGAGGCACGCTTACAAGCGGAAAGACACTCGGGCTTCTGGCCAGAAAAAGGGAACTGAGGGGGCTTCAGAACGAGGCCGAAGAGCTTAAATCAAATGTAGCATCACTAGAAGAGGAGGCTGCAAGCAATAGCGCCCGCGCCCAGGAGAAGGAACACCTCCTCACCGGGGCACAGACTCGCCTTCACGAGCTTGAAAAAGAGATATCCCTCCTCAATCACTCGCTTGAAAGCGGCAAGCTGGAACTGGAGCGCCTTCAGAAGAAATCCTCATATCTGAAAATAGAGAGCGAGACCCTTAAAAGCGAGCTGGCGCGCATGGAAAGCGAGCTTTTCGAGCTGGCCGGCAAAAAGACCGCCTTTGAGGAGAAGAAAACCCTTAAGGAGCAGGAAATAGCCGGGCTTCAGGAAAGGCTTGGGGCCGCAAGGCAGGCTTATGAAGAGGAAAGATCAGAGGTTGTGGAGCAGAAGCTTGAGCTTAATAACCTGAAACAGGCATTTGAGAGCCTCAAGAAAGAGATATCCTCCCTCGATAATCGGAAACAGGAAGCAGCCCGGCAGATTGAGAGGGCCGGGGCAGAAAAGCTTTCGGCCTCGCAGAGCCTTGAGCAGAAGAACGCCCAGACGGAAGAGCTTTTGGCTGTTTTAAGAGAGGTCGTTAAAAACGCCCAGCAAAAAGAAGCGGAGGCTCTGGAAGAAAAGCGCGGGGTCGAGCAGCTGGCGGAAGAAATAAACGGGATCGAGCTTCCGTTAAAATCCCTGCGGCAGGAAATAGACGCCTTGGGCCGCCAGATAGCGGAGTGCGAGGTAAAGGTCTCCCAGACCGGGATGCGGATCGAAAACCTGAAGCAAAACATCGGAAACACTTATCAGGTCGAGATAGAGACACATGAGGCCGGCCCGCTGGAAGAAGGCGAGGAAGAAAGAGGCGAGGAGCTTAAAAAGAAGCTGGCCGAGCTGGGCCCCGTGAGCCTTGCCACAATAGAGGAATACGAGGAGCTTACAAAAAGGTTCGAGTTTCTGAACACGCAAAGGGAGGATCTGGAAAAATCCATCGCAGAGCTGGAAGAGGCGATCAAAAAACTGAACACCTCCACAAGAAAGATGCTCAGAGACGCGTTTGACGCTCTAAAGGTAAAATTTTCGGAGGTCTTCATGGATTTCTTTGGCGGGGGGCACGCCGAACTTGTACTGACCGATGAGAACAACATCCTTGAGACCGGGATTGATATAATCGCCCAGCCGCCGGGCAAAAAGCTCCAGAACATAAACCTGCTTTCAGGCGGAGAAAAATCCCTTACCGCCCTTTCTCTTCTTTTTGCGAGTTTTCTCATAAAACCCACTCCGCTTTGCATCCTGGACGAGGCGGACGCGGCGCTGGACGAATCGAACACCTACAAGTTCGCCCAGATGCTCAAGACGTTATCGCAGGCAACGCAGTTCGTAGTGATATCGCACAACAGGATCACCATGGAGGTGGCCGACTACATCTACGGGATCACGATGCAGGAGCCCGGCGTCTCCAAGGCCATCTCGATGCGCTTGTCCGAGGCCTAAAAATTTTCTATCTGTAAAAAAGCAAACATGAAACCGGGGATAAGAGCGCAGACCGAAAAAATAGAAGACCAGATACTGCACCCCAGGGCTGCCAGAAGCGCCTTGAGCAAAGGCAGGTCCCGCCCGGAAAAGGAAGGCGACATTCGGACCTGCTTTCAGCGCGACAGGGACCGGATAATACATTCAAAATCCTTCCGCAGGTTGAAATACAAAACACAGGTGTTCCTTGCCCCCAAAGGGGACCACTACCGCACCCGCCTTACCCATGTGCTTGAAGTAAGCCAGATAGCCCGCACCATCTCGCGCGCCCTGAGGTTGAACGAGGACCTGACCGAGGCCATCTCCCTTGGCCACGACCTGGGGCACACCCCTTTCGGACACGCGGGCGAGGCCGTCTTAAGAGAGATACAGCCCGGGGGGTTCGAGCATTACGAGCAGAGCCTTCGCGTGGTTGAGGTTCTGGAGAGGGACGGAAAGGGCCTCAATCTCACATTCGAGGTTAAAAACGGGATCGTAAAGCACTCCAAGGGAAAAGGCAACATAATACCTAAAAGTCCGTCTGAGGCCGCAAGCACCCTTGAGGGCCAGGTGGTCCGGGTGTGCGATTCCATCGCCTATCTGAACCATGATCTCGATGACGCCCTTAGGGCCCAGGTCATTAAGAAATCGGAGATCCCGCCAGAGGCCACCCGTGTGCTTGGCGATAATTACTCGGCAAGAATAGACACCATGGTCAAGGATGTTATCTACGAAACGGCGGAAGATGAAGACCTCTCCGGCTTAAGGATGAGCGAAAAGGTCTTGGACTCCATAACTGTTTTGAGGCGTTTTCTTTACGAGCGCGTGTATGAGAATGAGGGGACGAAGGCGGAATTCAGGAAGGCCAAAAAGATACTGGAAGACCTTTATGCATATTTTCTGGAGCACCCGGACGAGGCGTTCCATGACACCCCGGCCTTAAAGCGGGGAGACCCCCACAGGGTTGTATGCGATTTCATAGCGGGCATGACGGACCGCTTCGCGCTGGCCACTTACGACCGCCTGTTCATGCCAAGACAGTGGACGGTTTATTAGTTTGCCGAATTCAAAAGCCCTGTAGTTGAGGGCGAGGTGAGGCTTTCCCCCTTCGAACAAACGGTTTCGGGGAAGCGTGTCGGAGGCAATAATTCTTCCCGTACTTTTCTTCCAAAATATTCTCGAAAAAGTGTAGATTACTACCAGAATAAGATTAGCAGGCGCTAAGAAAAAAATTTAAAAAGTGTAGGTCGGGTTAGCGCAGCGTAACCCGACAATTCCAATTAATGAATTATAAGCGCTCACATGCAAAAGGCGCGACATTCTTTTTCACTGTGGTCACCGATCTAAGGAGGAAAGTTTTCTCTTCGAGTGAAAATGTAAATCTTTTAAGGCAAGCATTCAGTCATGTAAAAGGGAACTATCCCTTTCAGACGGACGCATTTGTGATTTTGCCGGACCATCTTCATTGCATCTGGACGCTGCCTGAAGGGATCAACGACTTTTTCGACAAGGTGGCGTTTGGTAAAAAGTTATTTCACAAGAGAGTGCCGGGCAAACGGGAAAATTTGGCAAAACAGATTTTGGGAGCATCAAATCAGGGATGACTCGGATTTCACAAGGCATGTGGAATATATTCATTACAATCCGGTAAAGCATGGGTATGTGGTTTCACCGAATGAATGGGAGCATTCGAGTTTTCACGAGTTCGTTGATAAAGGCATTTCTCAGCCTGATCGGGGCGCAGGAGAAAGCTTTGAATTTGATATAATGGGCAGTGAATAAGAGAAAGAAAAAGGAACTAAGGAGGTGTCGGGTTACGCTTCGCTAACCCGACCTACGCTGACTGAAATCTTAGAAGATGATATCTCCATTACGAAGACCGTGCGCTCAAGTCAGGTTGGCGGTGCATTGGTCGGAGGCTTAGTGCTTGGTGGTGTAGGAGCAGTAGTTGGCGGATTATCCGGGAAAAAACAAACGTCACGACAGGTCAAAAGAGTCCGTCTTCATTTGAATGTTAACGATATTAAAAATCCCCTTCGAGCATGTCCCTTTGAATTGTTGAAGTGGGAAGCGGCCTCACATTAAAATTGATTGCCAAATCAAACACTTTAAAGGAGACCGCTTCTATGGAGAAAAGATACCGGAAGATGCATCGAAAAGTAAACGGGAAAATAAGGGAGATCAGCGAGGGCGGGGTCCTGCTGGAACTTCCCCTTCGGGTGCCTGAGGCTATTGGGAGCCTGCCCCAGCTTATAAGGGAGGTGGCGCAGGAGACGGGGATATTGCTCATGCTGGCGGCAATGGATTCGGAAGGCGTGCGGATAGCCGGCCCCAAGAATTCAAAGAATCCTTTAAGGACGGCCAACTGGTGGGGCGGCGATCTCAGGCCCGTGTATTATGACAAGCAGGAGGTGATCATAGACCGTCCCCGCTTGAGGGGTAAGGACAAAAAGGAGATTCCTCTTGCCACCTATGAGGCGTTCCGGGACCCTAAGGGCATGAGGGAATCAGTGCTTAAGAACATGGTCCTTGGTATATCGAGCCGCAATTATGAAGAGTCGGTTTCCGGCTTTCTGAAAAGCTATGGCATAAAGAAATCCAGCGTAAGCAGGCATTTTGTAAGGGCCACGGCGGAGCAGATGAGAGGTTTTTTGGAAAGGGATCTCTCCGGGTTTGATCTCGTTGCCATATTCATCGACGGCATAGATTTCAAAGGCCATCTGCTCATTGTGGCGATGGGCCTGGACAGGGATGGCAGAAAGCATGTCCTCGGGCTTCGCCAAGGCGCTTCTGAAAACGCTGAAGTGTGCAAGGGCCTGCTTGAGGACTTGGCCAGGCGTGGGCTGGACACCGGGAAAGATTATCTCTTTGTGCTCGATGGCGCGAAGGCCCTGAGATCGGCCGTCGCCAGAATGTTTGGAGCAAAGGCCCTGG
>JAKAEG010000120.1 GCA_021819985.1 Nitrospirota bacterium
TATGGAATGGAGCGTCAGGGGCGCTAACGCCATTACCGCCCTGCGCTGCGTTATCAAATCCGGCCGCTTCGAGGACTATTGGGGGTCCCGTGCAGCCTGATCCGCCCCACATTCATGACGCAGACCCCAGGGCGAACCGCATGCTGGCGAATGTTTTGCCCCCTCCTGTTGGAACGGTTAAATCAAAAAAGCCTGGCTCATTCGATGCGGCATGTTTGCATTGCGCAGAGATGTCCTTGCGCACTTTATTAACAGCCCCATCTGATGCAAGTGCTACCAGATGATCCTCAATCTTTTCCAGTAAGATAGGGAACGTATCTTTCTTTATCGATATACGTGCCATCCATTGGTCGGGATTCCCAGCCTGTTCTGAATCAAGTCGGTCTGCATCGACAAGGGTGCTGAAAAGCATTCTTATTGCAAATTGAAGCGAATAAGCATCTCGACCGGCTATATTGCCATCAGAACCAATCCAACGACAGACATAATCGAGAGTTTCCTCAGACAAAAGCACGTTGATTAACAAATCAATTTTTTCATAAAGCTCCGGTGCAATATTATCTAAATACGGCTCGACTGTCTTGGTCAGTCGGTATTCTAAGGATGTTTCTTTTCCGACTGAAGTTCCATTTAATAATCCCGAATGATGGCCCACAACACAATGAGAAATGATGCGTGTAATTAGCTTGACTAACCTCTGGATTTCTTCGTCACCAAGTTCTTCCGCTCGATGACATAAGAGGCTTAATATCCATTGCGCTCCGGCAGATGAATGGTCTGGTTTATTCTCACCTGATCGAATGTATTTCTGAAAAGCAACCGAGTACTTGCCGATATCATGGACAATTCCGCAAATCTCGCCGAGATATCCTGTGACATCATTGTGGGCCACACTGCGAATCTTCTTGCTGACCCCAGTCAAATGATTTACAATACCCTGCTCTTTGCCAGTGTTATTTAACCTTGCAATGTATCTCATGAATAATTCTGTTTTTCAGTTGTTGAACAAGCATTTCTAAATTAAGCAAAGCCTAAATCATGCTACAATCCCGCCCAGATAGCCCCATTCCCGGCACCCGAATTTCGCCGCGAAATTCCCGGCAAGTTCGGCAGTACAGAGCAAATGATCATAAAGCGGATGTATTCGGTTATCTTCACTGACATGGGCAATTGGGGTATCAATAAGGAACTTTGAGAGAAGTTCCTTCATCTCTCCAGTATCTTTCATTGAGGGCGATGTGACATTATGATATCGGAATCAAATAATGAGCCTGGCGTTCGTCATCCCAAAGATCCCCTCCCTTAATTCTCCGTATTGTAGACCCTTGTTTTTTCCGAAATCAATAGAATAATTTAAGGATAGTTGCGGTAAAAGAAAGCGGTTCGGTTACCGGCGAGCGCGAATTTGAACTTGTAGGCTGGCTAACAGAACGCATAGTTCCGCTTTACACATGCAAAAACAGGCCATCCGCCTTGCCGCGAGGAGTACTGTGAGTATCTAAAGACTCTGAGAAAAACCCAAGCGCGTTTTTTTGTTGAAGGCGAAAAAAATAGGTTTATGAAAATTATCGTCAAATAAGGATAAACAAAATTAAGAACCCCTCTTATAAAAGGGGTTCGATTTCATCTTATGCGCAAATTATGCGCAATCCGACTACAACAACAACCGATTAAACGTCAATGTTCCTGGCCTCAAGGGCGTGCTTGTGGATGAACTCTTTCCTGGGTTCCACCTGGTCTCCCATTAGGATGGTGAATATCTCATCGGCATTCACCGAGTCCTCCACCGCAACCTGGAGGAAGGTCCGTTTCTCCGGGTCCATTGTCGTTTCCCAAAGCTGCTCCGGGTTCATCTCACCAAGACCCTTATACCTCTGCACGCTCAGGCCTTTTCTGGATATGTACATCACGTAATCCATCAGGTCGCGGTCTCCCGAGAACCTCTGCTCGCCGTCTTTGGTCTTCACAGTGTAAGGCGTTTGCCCAAGAACGGAAAGGTCCTGGTAAAGTCTTTTCAGCTCCCTGAAATCCGGGGAGTCAAGGAACTCCTGCGAGAGTTTTATCCTCTGGTGATGCCGCCTTATCTCAACGGAACTGGATTCGTGCTCTTCGTCCTTAAGGACCTCGCCTGTTTTTGCCTCCGGGAATTTCAGTTTAAGCTCACCCAAAAAGGCCTCGAGTTTCTCTGAATCCTTAAGAAGGCCCGCATCCACCGCTTTTTCGAGCACGAATTTTAGAAGCTCGGGATCATTTCTCCTTAAGGTAAACCATTCCAGCACCCTCTCGAAGCGCTCAAGCCGCCTTAGATGGGGTATCAATGACTTGCCGCTGACCGCTTTGCCCGATATCTCCAAAGAGATCTCCTCCGCAGCCAGTTCCAGTAGCATCTCCCTTAACTCATCGTCAGTCTGTATGTACCTTTCCTTTTTTCCCCTTTTTACCTTGTAAAGCGGCGGCTGCGCTATGTAAAGATAGCCCTGTTCTATCAAGGCCGGCATCTGCCTGAAAAAGAAGGTAAGAAGGAGCGTCCGTATGTGCGCCCCGTCAACATCGGCGTCCGTCATGAGGACTATTTTGTGGTAACGGGATTTCGCGGCATCGAAGTCGGGCCCTATGCTTGTGCCCAGGGCCGAGATGAGCACCTTTATCTCCTCGGATGTGAGCATCTTGTCGAAGCGGGCCTTCTCCACATTCAATATCTTTCCACGAAGCGGCAGGATGGCCTGGTACCGCCTGTCCCTGGCCTGCTTGGCGCTGCCGCCGGCCGAATCGCCCTCTACAATGTAGATCTCGCTGCCTGCGGGGTCCTTTTCGGAGCAGTCGGCAAGCTTGCCGGGCAGAGCGCTGTCCTCAAGGAAACCCTTTCTCCTTGTAAGCTCCCGGGCCTTTCTTGCCGCCTCCCTGGCGCGGGCGGCCTGGATGGATTTCTCTATTATCTTTTTGGCAACAGTCGGGTTTTCCTCGAAATACGCACCAAGGATATCGTTCACTATCGATTCAACGAACCCTTTTACCTCGCTGTTTCCAAGCTTCATCTTGGTCTGCCCCTCGAACTGGGGGTTGGAAAGCTTCACGCTTATGACGGCGGCGAGTCCCTCGCGGATGTCGTCGCCCGTTATGGGCTGCTTGCCTTTAAGGAGCCCGGCCCCCTGCGCGTAAGAGTTGGCCGTGCGCGTAAGGGCGGACTTGAAGCCCACCAGGTGCGTGCCGCCTTCCCTGGTGTTTATGTTGTTCGCGAAGGTATATATGTTCTCCTGATAGGTGTCGTTGTACTGAAGGGCTATCTCAACGTTTATGCCCTCTTTTTCGCCGACTACATATATGGGTTTTGGATGTACGGCCGCCTTGTTCTTATTGAGGTGCTCGACGAAGGACACGATTCCGCCTTTGTAGATGAACTCCTGCTTTTTATCCGACTTCTCATCGACAAAACCTATCCTCAATCCCTTATTAAGGAACGCCAGCTCCCTGAAGCGCTGCGAGAGGACCTCGTAGCTCCATTCCGTGGTCTCGAATATCTGGTCGTCGGGCTTGAATGTTACCTTTGTGCCCACCCTGCGGGTCTTGCCCACTACCAGAAGCGGGGTTATGGGATGGCCCCGCTCATATTTCTGCTGGTAGACCTGGCCGTTTCTCCTTACCTCAAGCTCCAGGGATTCCGAAAGGGCGTTAACGACCGAAACACCTACGCCGTGCAGGCCGCCCGATACCTGGTACGCCTTGGATTCGAATTTTCCTCCCGCGTGAAGTTCGGTAAGAGCGATCTCAGCGGCTGTCCTGCCCTCGGGGTCGCCCGGATGGGCCTCTGTGGGAATGCCCCTTCCGTTGTCTTCAACCGAGGCGCTTCCGTCCACATGAAGAATGATATCTATATCGGTGCAAAACCCTGCCAGGGCCTCATCCACGCTGTTGTCCACTACCTCGTAAAGCAGGTGATGGAGCCCGTCCGGGCCGGTCGAGCCAATGTACATGGCGGGCCTTTTCCTGACAGCGGCAAGCCCCTTAAGTATCTTTATGGCGTCTGCGCCGTACTGTTCGACCCCGTCGTCTTTTTCTCTCTCTTCGCTCATTCCCTGTGCACCCTTTTTGATTTTATTTGATCAAAAGAAAAGGAAAAACTTTCTTAAGATGCTGATTTTTATCCAAATATCTATTTATTTTAACTTTTTTCGCCTATTTAATGCCAATAAAATGGGAAAATTATAAGTACCCCCTAATTTGAATTTGAAAATTTTTTTTCAAATAAAGGTAATAAGATCTTTTTTGGATTTTGAATCAATAATGCTCAAACTGAAAACTTATAATCATATCTTGACAAACTGTATTTTTTTGCGATAGCATACAATTGTCTGGTGCCTCTGGTAGGCTCGATAGGGTTCGCCCCGCCAGACGTCAAAGTGCTATTTATGGGCTATCGGGAGGTAACAACTCGATGGCCCTTTTATTTAGATCCATAGATTCGTTTATAAATGTTTTAATTTCTGTTGATTCCGGGTAGATTTTTATTCCGTCAAACTTTTCCGGTTTAGTTTTTGGACTATTATAAAAAGAAGGCAGGGTAATCTGGAAATACGGATAATTTGGTTTATCGTATTTAATTGCATGATAACAATTATAAGCGCATAAATCAGCTAGTTGGGCTCCATTTGATAGGGTACTTTCAACAAACATAGGCATTTCTACTATATGCTTGAATTTTTGGCCACTCGTTGAGCCGTTCTTTAAAAAATAACTATGTTTCATGGCTAGCAACCGATTGAGTTGTTTATTGCTATTGTCCATAATAATCAAACCCTTTTGCTTGGGATGGAAATCAGCTAAAAAAAGCTCTATTCTTTCCAGAAGCAATTCATAAGTTTTTTTATGTAGAAATTCCTGGTCGCAATGTTCTGGCAATGCTTTTTTGTCCACAATAACAGCAAAGCAATTCATATGATGACTTTTTATTGAATTGTAATATGCTTCTATGAGAAATCCCATTTCAGCCTCAGTGACATGTTTAAAAAAATTATGTTTCCCTCTTTGCTCTGGGATCCTTATAACTGAAGAATGTAGTTCGGCATCGGCTAAATCAAATCTTTCTCCGGTAGAGCCGGATACTCTATGAATAATTCTCATCTTTCTATCACAAATGGTTCTTTCAAACCGTTCCCATTGAAATTCATGAAGAGAAACAGCAAAAAGAACATAAAGCCTATCTTTTTCGCAAGCCGATCCATCTTTTTTTGTACCTATTGTTTTCGGGTCTTTAGTGCCCGATTCATCAACATAAAAAAAGTACAAAGAAGTTATTCCCTCTATGAATTCCGGCACTGTGAAGTGCAAGAATCTCCGGTTTCATGAAATTTCACGCAAGTAATTCCTTTGTCTCGCGCATAGAGTAAGACCATGAGGTTGCCTATCAGCATTGAGAATGAAATTTAAGCGTCTTCGCTCCAACATCTATATCCTCATCGGCATGATGACGCACCTGTAGGCGAGGTCGCCGTCAGGCCTGAGGAGCGTAGGGGAGAGGGGATCCTGAAGCTCAAAAACCACATTCTCGCTGTCCATCGCGCCCAGGGCGTCTATAAGATACCGGGCGTTAAAGCCCAGCGATAACGGTTCCCCGGAGTACTGGGCCGGCACCTCGTCCCTGGCCTCGCCAAGGTCGGGGTTCGAGGAGTTCAGGGTCACAAGGCCCTCCCCGGCATCCAGGCGTATCGCATGGCTTCTTTCCCTGCTCATTATGGAAACACGTCTTAAGGCCTTGATAAAGACATCCCTGCCCAGTACCACCTTTTTCTCATTTCCTGATGGTATGACCTGGTTGTAACTGGGATATGAGCCCTCGATAAGCCTGGTCAGGAACTCAACGTCTCCGACCTGGAAAAGGATGTGGTTCTTGCCCAAAAATATCTTTGCCTTTTCCGCCCCGGCAAGGAATTTTTCCAGTTCACTGGCCGCCTTTCTCTGGACTATCAGCTTTTTCTCTTCAGTAGGGGCGCCCGGAAGCGGCATCGATATCACGGCCATCCTGTGGCCATCGGTGCCCACCACAGTCAGGTCTTGGTGTGCCGGGTCCAAGTGAAACAAAATGCCGTTTAAGGTATAGCGGGTATCGCTTTCCCCGGCGGAATATACGGTTTTCTCTATCATCAGCGCCAGGTCCGAGGCCGCAAGCTCTATCTGTTCCGAAGACCCCAGGTCCGGCCAGAGCGGGTAGTCTTCCGCCGGAAGACAGGCTATCCTGAAGCTGGACTGGCCCGCTTTCACCCTTATCCACTGCGAGTCCTCGGTCTCTATCGTTATATTGCCATCGATCTCTCTTACTATTTCAAAGAGCTTCCTGGCCGGTATGCAGAGGCTTCCTTCCCCTGCGACCTCCGCCTCGACCGGCTCTCTGATGGCCGTCTCAAGGTCGGTTGCGGTAATGGTGGAACCGTTTTTTGAGGCCTTCAAAAGAAAATGGCTCAGGATGGGCATAGTGCTTTTTTTCTCGACCACGGACTGGATATCTGAGAGCTTCTGCTGGAACTCCTGCTTGGCGATTGTGATCTTCATAACTATTGCTAACCCTCCTTAAAACTTTTTAATCTTTATGAAAAAAACAAAAATTTGTTCAGTCTAAGGTTTCAGTTTATCCGCAAGGGATTCGAGCATGCGGTCGAAGTCCTGGTCGGAGGACCGCCTGTCCGCCATCTGCTTGCACGCATATATTACCGTGGCGTGGTCCTTTCCGCCAACGTTTTTCCCTATGTCGCTAAGCGATACATCCGTAAGCTCCCTGGCAAGATACATGGCCACCTGCCTTGGAAGGGCTATTTCCTTTGTCCTTTTCTTCGTTTTCATATCGGCCAGCTTTATGCCAAAGTGCTCGGCAACGCATTTCGAGATGTTCTCGACCGTAAGGGGCCTTGTCTCATCCGCGAGTATGTCCTTCAGGACGTTTTTCGTCATGTCCACGTCTATAGGGCTTCCGGTGAGAGAGGAATGGGCGGCAAGCCGGATAAGGCACCCCTCGAGTTCCCTTATGTTGCTTTTGACCTTTTTTGCCAGAAACTCGATCACGGCCTCGCTGAGGGCTATCCTCTCCACCTCCGCTTTTTTCTGGATTATGGCTATTTTCGTCTCATATTCGGGTGACTGTATGTCCGCGATGAGCCCCATATTGAAGCGGGAACGAAGCCTGTCGGTGACGTTTCTGATCTCTTTGGGCGGCCGGTCGCTCGATATCACGATCTGCTTTTGCCCCTCGTAAAGTACGTTCAGGGTATGAAAAAGCTCTTCCTGGGTGGCGGTCTTGTTCTCTATGAACTGGACGTCATCCAGAAGAAGGAGGTCCAGATTGCGGTACTTGCTTTTAAGCTCGTCTGTTTTGCCGTGGCGCACCGCATGCACCACCTCGTTCGTGAACTGCTCCGAGGAAACATAGAGCGCCCGGAAGTTCTTCATCTTGTCTACTACGGCATTGCCAATGGCGCTTATAAGATGGGTCTTTCCAAGACCGACCCCGCCGTATATGAAAAGCGGGTTATAGGCGCGTCCCGGGTTGGCCGCAACGGCCTCCGCCGCCGCGCTTGCGAACCTGTTAGAGTCCCCGACCACGAAATTTTCAAAAATGTATTTCGGGTTTAGATATATCCCGCGGGAGGCCAGCCTGGTCCTTCTGTTTTCAAGCTGATTGTCCAGCTTCCTGGACTCGACGTCCGGCTTTTCGGACATCCTGTACTTTATCTTCAGGGACTCGCCCGTGACATCTTTTAAAACGTCCGAAATTATGCCGGGGTAACTGTCCTCGACCCATTCCTTGAAAAACCGGTTCGGTATGTCGAGTACCGCATGGCCGTCCTTGATCTGGGCAAGCTCCACCGGCCTGAACCACAGATCGTAAAAATGCCCCCCCACCCGCTCAGCTATGAGCTTTTGAGCCTTCTCCCAAGTTGCCTTCATTTTTTTGAAATGCCCATCCTCAAAATTTTAAAAAACCAAATTAAAAATAAAATTAAACATCAAAAAATACGAAAATAAAAAATATGGGTCTTTTTTTTATTTTTTCCTGATAACGTTACAAACAATCTACTGACAATATGTCAGTAACTCCCCCCTGGAAGGCGATGTATTATAGCTCATCTTCATAACCTTTGCAAAAAGCCCTTTGCAGGTTGTCAGCAACCCCGTCCGCTTCATTCTCAGCCCTCCCGCCGTGCAATCCCGCCAAGTTTTTAAACGTGGTTTTAAGGTTCCAAAGTCCCCGTTTTATATCGATAATTATGCTTTTCAACAACTCCAACAGCATATTCTACTTCAACTAAGAAGTATTTATATATTATTAGAAGAAGAGGCCTTCAGGGCCTCCTCGATAAAGCGGTCTATATCACCGTCGAGCACGGCATCCACGTTGCCCACCTCAAGTCCCGTCCTGTGGTCCTTGACAAGCCTGTAGGGCTGAAGGACATAGGAGCGTATCTGGCTGCCCCAGGCGATATCCCTTTTCTCCCCTAGGATGTCCTCCATCTTCTGCTCCTGCTTTCTTATCTGAAGCTCGTAAAGCCTGGACTTCAATATTTTCATGGCAGATTCCCTGTTTCTGTGCTGGGAGCGCTCATTCTGGCAGGAAACCACTATTCCGGTTGGAATATGGGTCATGCGGATGGCCGATGACGTCTTGTTAACATGCTGACCGCCGGCCCCGGAAGCCCTGAACGTGTCCACCCTCAGGTCCTCATCGCGTATGTCCACCTCTATGTCATCTTCAATTTCCGGGCTGACAAGCACCGCGGTAAAGGACGTATGCCTTCTTTTGTTGGCGTCA
>JAKAEG010000121.1 GCA_021819985.1 Nitrospirota bacterium
GTATCCAGGCATCCGCACGTCTTCGAGGCGGACACGGAAATAAAGACGGCGGAGGACGTAGTTGAAAAATGGCAGGAGCACAAAAAACGCGAAGGCAAGCTTAAACTGAGCATTCTTGAGGGGATACCAGCCGGCATGCCTGCCCTGATGAGGGCAGAGAAGGTGCAAAAGAGGGCGGGCAGGGAAGGGTTCGATTGGGAGCGGGCCGAAGACGTCCTTGAAAAACTGGATGAAGAGATAAAGGAATTTAAAGAGGCGGTAAAAAAAGAGAACCGGGACGAGATGGAAGAAGAGATAGGAGACATTCTTTTTTCGGTCGCGAACGTTGCCCGCTTTCTTAAAGTGCGGCCCGAAGAGGCATTAAGGAAAACGACTGAAAAATTCATAAGCCGGTTCGGCTACATGGAAAATAAGGCAAAGGAACGCGGCATCGAGTTTCGGCAACTGACCCTAAAGGGAATGGATGCGCTCTGGGACGAGGCCAAGAGGAAGGAAAAAGACAGGGCATAGTTTAATCTGTGGATGGGGTCGCGGGTTCCATTTCCAGGCGGCTTTGCACCTGTATCCCGTGCTCCAGTATCTTGTGCACGGGGCATTGCAGGGATATCTTGTAGAGTTTTTCAATCAGTTGCTGATTTAATTCACCCTTGAATTTTACTGCCATCTTTATTTGTTCATCGAATTGCTGGGCCTCTTCGCAGTGCTCGCAATCCTCCTTGAAAGACCTTTCATATTCAACCCGGAATTCAACCTCATCAAGGGCAATTCCATGATGCTGCGCGTAACTATTGACGAGGACCGCGCTGCAGGAGCCAAGCCCGGCAAGAAGCATTCCGTATGGCGTGATATCGCGGATATCCTCAACCGCACTGAGTTTCGGCTCCCCCTCGAATTGAGCCAGAAATTCGGTCGTAAAATCTGCCTTCTGCCTGACGACTATTATCTCCGCCATAGAAAAACCTCCTTTAACGGGGTGCCAACGCGAAAATTCTATCACAAAACATGGGATTGAACTATTGATATCCGGCCAGGCAACGACGGCTTTCGCTTTCTCCCAATTATATCCATTTGAAAAAACCATGCACAGGAAATATAATAAGTTCTCTAAAATGCTGAGATTTTATACCGCAGGGGAATCACATGGCAAAGGCCTTATCGGCATGATCGAGGGCATACCCTCGGGGCTTGCCCTTTCCTCGGAAGACATAGATTTCCAGCTCAAAACAAGGCAGAAGGGCCACGGCAGAGGCGGGCGGATGAAGATCGAGTCCGACCGCGCGGAGATCATATCCGGAGTGAGATGGGGCGTAACCACCGGCGCGCCCATAAGCCTCTTCATAGAAAACAGGGACTGGGCCAATTGGAATGAGGCAATGTCAGCTGATGCGAAATTCATCGGCTCCGCCCAGCCTGTAACAAGGCCAAGGCCCGGCCATGCAGACCTGGCAGGCGCGCAAAAGTTCGCCCAAAAAGATATCAGAAACATCCTTGAACGCTCAAGCGCCAGGGAGACGGCCATGAGGGTTGCCCTTGGCGCAGTCGCAAGGAAATTCCTTGACGCCTTCGATATAAAGATCGGCAGCTTTGTGTTCCAGATAGGCAGCGCCGTTATGAAGTCTGCGGCTGACCCTGCCTCCGAAAAAGGACTTTTAAATCTTTCCAAGAAGGCTGGCGCATCCGATGTCAGATGCCCGGATGAAGCCGCCGGAAACGAAATGAAATCGCTCATAGATGAGGCCGCCCTGGCCGGAGATACGCTTGGCGGAAAATTCACCGTATTTGCAATCGGAGCGCCGCCTGGGCTTGGAAGCCACACCCAATGGGACCGCCGCCTGGACGGCATAATGGCGCAGGCGATGATGTCCATACAGGCCATAAAATGTGTCGAGGTTGGCGGCGGGGCCGGTCTTGCCGAAACGCCGGGCTCCATCATAATGGATGAGATCTTTTATAACGCCAAAAGAGGCTTTTACAGGAAAACAAACAATATGGGAGGGTTCGAGGGCGGCATGACAAACGGCATGCCTCTTGTGGTCCATGCCACAATGAAGCCCATCCCCACGCTTAAAAAACCACTCCGGTCCGTGGACATGGCGACCAAAAAACCTTTCAAGGCGGCATACGAGCGCTCCGACGTATGCGCCGTGCCCGCGGCATCGGTCGTGGCGGAGGCGATGACGGCGCTGGTTGTATCGGAGGCCCTTTTAGAGAAGATGGGCGGCGACAGCCTCGATGAGACGCGCCGAAACTATGACGCCTATATCCGGCAAATTGCACAATTCTGATCTCAATATCGTCCTTACAGGTTTCATGGGAACAGGCAAAAGCTCCGTTGCCCGCGAGCTGGCGCATATGCTTGGACGCAAGGTGGTGGACGTTGACGCGGAGATCGAACGAAGGGCGGGAAAATCCATTTCATCGATATTCGCCGAGTACGGCGAGCCCCGCTTCCGCGATCTTGAGACCGAGGCCACACGTGAGACCGCCAAAGGAAAAAGCCAGATAATCTCGACTGGCGGCGGCGTGGTGCTGAGGAAGGAAAACATGGACGCGCTCAGGGGCTCAGGTATTGTTTTTTGTCTTTTTGCGACCCCCGAGGCGATACTTGAGAGGACCCGGTCCAACAAGGACAGGCCGCTCCTGCAAACATCCGACCCCCTTGGAAAGATCAGAGAACTGCTTGAGACCCGCGACCGTTATTACAGGAACACCTGCAGCTACATGATAGATACAGTGGGGAAGACACCCGGAGAGGTGGCCCGGGAGATATTGGAGAAATTTTGCCTGAAAGCGGAAAAATAGAAATAACCGTTCAGCTTGGCAAACGGAGCTATCCCATACGCCTTGGAAGCGGAACGCTCCCGGAGCTTGGCCCTGCATTGCAGCCCCTCGGCTTTGAAAAACGCATAGCCTTAATAAGCAATCCAACAGTCTACGCACTTTACGGACAGACGGTACTTGACTCGCTTACCCGCGCCGGATTCGATGTGACCCTTATAAAAATACCTGACGGGGAGGAATACAAAAACCTCCTCTGGACGGAATTCATATACGGGGAACTCCTTAAGGCCAGGCTTGAGCGGGGCTCCTGCCTTGTGGCGCTTGGAGGGGGCGTTATCGGGGACATTACAGGCTTTTGCGCGGCCACTTACATGCGCGGCATTCGTTTTGTGCAGGTCCCGACAACCCTTCTTGCCCAAGTGGACAGCTCAGTCGGCGGCAAAACGGGCGTGAACCATCCTCTCGGGAAAAACATGATCGGGGCCTTCTGGCAGCCATCGCTGGTCTGGGCGGATACCTCCGTTTTAAACAGCCTTCCCGCAAGAGAATTCGCAGCCGGAATGGCCGAGGTCATCAAATACGGCGTGATAAGAGACAAAACTTTTTTTGAATATCTGGAAAAAGAAAGCGGCCCCATAAAAAAACTTGCGCCCGGAAATCTCATGCATATCATTAAAAGAAGCTGCGAGATAAAGGCGGAGGTGGTGGGCTTGGATGAGCGGGAGTCCGGCTTGAGGGCGGTCCTCAACTACGGCCATACGATCGCACATGCCGTGGAGACCCTGACGAATTATAAAAAATACCTTCATGGCGAGGCAGTGGCGATAGGCATGTGCGCCGAGGCGAAGATCGCGGTAAAAAGGGGACTACTAGCGGCGGCTGATCATGAAAGAATAAAGGCGCTCGCAGCCGCTTATGACCTGCCTGCCGGTTTACCCGATGGCCTTATCAGCGATCAGGATTTAATTCAGGCGATGCTTATGGATAAAAAGGTGCAGAGCGCCAGGATCCGGGCCGTCCTTCCAGTGGGGATTGGAGAGGTGAGGATGGAGACTCTTTCGGATTCGGATTTTTACAAATTATAATCAATAGAGAGAAACCTGCGACCGGAGGGTGCCCTCCGGTCGCAAACTAATGTCTGTTACCTGTAGTTGCGGAGTTTGGGGGCTGCTGAAAAAACCCTTTTCCCGCTCCCTTGGGTCTGCCGTGGCCTGCGGACAAATTCTGCGTCCCGGCCAGGGGCGGGCACCTTATAATCGAAGCCTTCCAGTAAGCGTCTTTCCACCTTCTCTTCGAGCACCTGTTCTATGCTCCGCACCATAACCTCATCCTCGCGCGTGACGAAGGTGAATGCGTCGCCGGTCTTTTCAGCGCGGCCGGTCCTGCCTATCCTGTGCGTGTAGGCTTCGGTGGTATCGGGCATGTCGTAGTTAATGACATGAGATATGCTTGATACATCGATGCCGCGGGCCGCGATGTCGGTGGCCACGAGGATCTGGTAAGCTCCGTTTCTGAACCCATTGAGCGCCGCCTGACGCCGGTTCTGAGAAAGGTTCCCCTGAAGCGAGGCGCTCCGGTAACCGGCCCTGAGGAGTTGCTCCGCAACTCGTTGCGCCCTGTGCTTGGTGCGCGTAAAGACCAGGACCGAGCCGGCGCTGGTTTGGCTAAGCAGGCTGAGAAGAAGCGGCGTCTTCAAGTGCTGCCCTACGGGGTAGAGCGCATGGGCGACGGTATCTGCCGGTGCGGCATGGTCTACCTGTATCGTGACCGGCTCCTGCAGGATCTCGACGGCCAGGCGGCGTATGTCATGCGGCATCGTCGCCGAAAACATGAGCGTCTGGCGCTTCGCCGGGACATGTTTCATGATCTTTCTGATATCCGGAAGGAAACCCATGTCGAACATCCGGTCGGCCTCATCAAGGACAAGCATTTCGAGATCCGACAATATGACCGAGCGCTGGTTTATGTGATCAAGAAGGCGGCCTGGACACGCGATGACTATTTCCGCGCCGCGCTTCAGCTTCTGCGCCTGAAGATGACCGCTCACGCCTCCATAGACAGTGATGCTGCGCAGGCGTGTCTCTTTTCCAAGAAGGACAACCGCCTGGTGTATCTGCTCTGCCAGTTCACGCGTAGGCGCGATAACGAGTGCGCGGACACGGCCGCGCGGCCCTTGCATAAGCCGGTGCAAAACCGGCAGCACAAACGCGGCGGTCTTGCCTGTTCCGGTCTGTGCGAGACCCATTACATCGTATCCCTGCATGACTGAAGGGATCGCCTGCGCCTGGATCGGGGTGGGGGTGCTATACCCGGCTGCCTTTACCCCGGCAGCGACATGGGGGTGAAAATTAAATTTCTGAAATTCCATAATCTCCTTTTTTCGTGTTCGGGGAAAAAAGCCAGTGTATTGGGGCGGGTGTACAATGACGTAGTTTTCATCCGGTACTGAGTTTTGATAATTAAGCCTATCAGCTTTAAGCAGCTGCTGTCAATGAAGATTTTTGACAAAGAGATTTTACGCAAGCTCTTTTAAAGTTTTTTTTGTTATACTTAACGGTGGTCTTGAACGTATGAACCTTTTTCTCGGAATTTTTTCTACAGGAGTTCGGTCATTATACTTCCAGCGCTGGTAATAAGAGGAAAGAAAATCGATGTCCCCATAGTCCAGGGGGGCATGGGGGTGGGTATTTCCCTGTTTCCGCTTGCGGCCTCGGTTGCTAGAGAAGGCGGACTTGGGATCATTTCCAGTGCCGGATTAGACCTGATTGTTTCCAAAAGGAAGGGCAAGAGAGTCAATTCCTATGAGGCGGCCTATGAGGAGGTCTCTCTTGCAAGGGAATCGGGCGGTCAGCATGTCGGGATGAATGTAATGGTGGCCCTGGCGCGGGATTATGAGGACTCCGTAAAAGGCGCCATTGACGCCGGCGCTGCCGCGATCATATCGGGAGCAGGCTTGCCGCTGGGCCTGCCGCTTATCAGCGCTTCGAAAGATACGGCCCTGATACCGATCATCTCATCTGCCAGGGCGCTTGAAATAGTGTGCCGGAAATGGGAAAAAGCAGGCCGCAGGCCTGATGCCGTAGTGCTTGAAGGCCCTCTAGCGGGGGGACATCTCGGCTTTAGAATTGAAGAGATGGACTTGGGATCAAACAAGTTGGAAAATATGCTGCCCTTGGTCAAAGAGACTGCGCTCAGGCACGGGGATTTCCCGGTCATCGTCGCCGGGGGAATTTATTCGCACGGCGATATACAAAGATTTTTGCTGATGGGCGCAGACGCAGTTCAAATGGGGACGCGGTTCCTTGCCACAATTGAGAGCGGCGCTTCACATGAATACAAACAGGCGGTAGTCAATGCCACAGAGGAAGACATAGTGGTGGCGTATAACCCCGGTTCCCCATGCGGCCTGCCATTCAGGGTAATCAGGCATTCCCCCATGTTCGTCTCAGCGCTTAAAAAGCTTAGAGCGCCCAGATGCGACAAGGGATATGTCCTTCAAAAGGATACCGAGGGCAAATTCACAAAGTGCGCGGCAAAGCAGGACAACGAAGGCTATTTTTGCATCTGTAACGGTTTGTTAAGCTCTTCGGGATATGATTCCAGGGAGGAACCTCTTTTCACGTGCGGCACGAACGCAAGCAGGGTGGACAAGATAATTTCAGTCCACGACCTCATGGAAGAACTGAAACATATTTCAAGCTGAAGTGGGCAAGTGGGGCCAGATGTCTGCTGCCTTAAAAATCAAAAAAATCAGAAATTAACAAAATAAGATCAAAAACCTTCACGCCCCTTTAGCCAGTGCCTCCAATTTCTTCAAACTCGAAGACTCTCCCAGCGCTATCAGCACATTGCCCGCTTTGAGCACAGAGCGAGATGTTGGATTGAACTTTATCTCATCCTGCTTATCCTTCATGCCCACAACGATAATCCCCAGGTCCCGTCCAAGCCCGCACTGGTCCAGGCTCTGCCCGGCAAGCGGTGAGCCCTCGCCGATATAAATTTCTTCCATCTGCAGCTCCAGATTACCCGATTTCGTGGCAAATTCTATAAAATCCATAACGGCAGGCTTAAGTATCGTATGCGCTATTCTCAGGCCTCCTATGAAATAGGGCGAAACCACTTTGTCGGCCCCAGCCCTAAGGAGCTTCTGCTCGGCCCCCTCGCCCCCGGCCCTTGCAACCACATTCAGACCCGGATTGAGCCCTTTCGCGGTAAGCACCACATAGAGGTTTTCGGCATCTGTCGGCAGAACGGTCACCAAACCAGCTGCAACCTCGATACCGGCCTCTTTCAGCACTTCATCCCTGGTTGCGTCCCCCTGCACCAGCAGGACTCCCCGTTCCTCCGTGCCTGGCAGCGGCGGCTCTTTTTCGATCACTACGAATGGCGCCTTGCTTGCCAGAAATTCCTTGGATATTATCCGTCCCATCCGGCCGTAGCCGCATATTATGTAATGTCCTCTCAATTTTTTTATCCTTTTCTCAAGTTTTCTTCTCCCCAGGAGCCGGGCGAACTCCCCTTCTATGATTACCTTCGCCCCAGTATTCAGTATATAGAAAACTATACCCAGGCTGAATACGATGAGGAATATGGTAAACACCATACCGGGCCGGCCCAGAGGATGGACCTCCCTGAAACCCACCGTTGTTATGGTGATAATGGTCATGTACAGGGAATCGAGGAAGTCCCATTTTTCTATGGACATATAGCCGATCGTCCCAATGGCTATCACCAGGAGGATAAGGACCGCGCTATAGACTATCTGCCGTTTATGAAACATCAGTTAACCGCTTTCCCCTTCATCCTTTATCCTGTTTTGGAGCGGATGCCTTCAATATGCGAGCCCTCCCAATAAAGGTGCCCGCACCCGGAGCACCTGAAAAAGTCCTGTTTGCCATGATGCAGAAAAACATATTCCGGCACCAGGTCTCTAAGCGATTCTTTATCCGGGACCCGATCGAGAAGGCCATTGCAGAGGGAACATCTTGGCATGTCCAGCGCCCCGATGGAAAAATGCTCCACTACCTGTTTAAGCTGTACGACAGGATCATTGGAAATAATAAGGAGGGCCTGCCCTCGGGCGGCCCTCCTTTGAATCAGTCTTGTGTCTCTGGTAAGGACCGTGCGCCCTTCCCTTTTTGCTATCAGAAGAACGGCGTCATCCGTTATGTCCCGTTCGAAATAAGTATCATGGCCCAGGAGCCTGAGCCACCTGGCAAGGCGCCCAAGCATCGCATCGGCTATGAATTTCAAGCTTCGGTCGAAAGCTCCTCGCCTTCAGCCACGGGGGCCTCCTCCATAAAGGAGGGAAGCTCGCGCTTGACGAAGGTGTTCCTGTAACGGAGCATGCCGGTGCCGGCGGGTATCATCCGGCCCATTATGACATTTTCCTTAAGGCCCCTTAGCTCATCGACCTGCCCTCTGATTGCAGCCTCGGTCAGAATCCTCGTGGTCTCCTGGAACGACGCCGCGGACACGAAGCTTTCCGTGGTAAGGGACGCCTTTGTTATTCCAAGGAGCATAGGCCTGCCCTGGGCGGGTTTTCCGCCCTTGGCCTTCGCCTGCTCGTTGGCCTCTATGAAAGGTATCCGGTCCACCTGATCGCCGGTAAGGAACTCGGTATCGCCGGGGTCCTCCACCTTTATCTTGCGCATCATCTGCCTGACGATGACCTCTATGTGCTTGTCGTTTATCGACACGCCCTGAAGCCTGTACACCTTCTGCACCTCGTCAACCAGGTAACGCTGGAGTTCCTTGGGCCCGAGTATGTCCAGGATATTATGCGGGTTTACGGAGCCGTCCATCAGGGCCTCGCCCGCGCGCACCCAGTCCCCTTCGTGCACGCTGACGTGCTTGCCTCTGGGAATGAGGTACTCTCTGGATTCCGTGCCGCCCCTTACAACCACCTGGCGCATGCCTTTATGCGACCCCTTGAACTCCACTATCCCGTCTATTTCGCTGACTATAGCCTGCTCCTTGGGTTTCCTTGCCTCAAAC
>JAKAEG010000122.1 GCA_021819985.1 Nitrospirota bacterium
TATAGGCGTAGCCGGACTTGTCCTCCTTCTCCCATTTCTCAAGCGTGAGCCTGCTTGTCACCTCGCCTTCGTCGCCCTTGAACTTGTGCGTGAGGGTCTGCTTTCCGCCCCTTTTCGCGAGTTCAGCGGTGAAAAGGCAGATGCTGTAGGCCTCAAGCGGCGTGAGGATGAATTTCATGCTCTGGCTCTGGGAGTCCCCGTTTTCGAAGGTGAAAAACCTGAGGGCGATCCTGCCCTCTTTCCCGGTTGCGGACTCCTCCGTGCTTACCTTCGACGTCGCCCTGATCTCCATTCCCGCGTTTTTCGCATACATTGTGTAGCCCTTCATGTTGAAACCTCCTTGAAATAAAAACGGCGGCCGGCAGCTCCGTCAAAGACGGAAACTTTTTAGCCGTGCCGCTTCCTTGGCCGTCAAAGACGGTTTTTTCTTTTTTTGTTTTTTAGATCACCTACACGAAATCCAGCACGTTGACCGGATTTGCGGGTGTCATTCTCTGAACGAGCTTCAGAAACTCATCCATGGAAAGTAAAAACGTCTTCCCGTTAATTCTCACCCTGACTGACATATGCTCCTCCTTCCGAAACGATCTCCGGATAGAGGGGTCCCGTAGTGGGAGCATAACCTCTGCTGGAGAACCGTTTGATTGGTCTCCAGCAAGGCTGGAGGGTTTTGGACTTTTACCGCTGAAGACGGCTTTCTGCTTGAAAAAACAATATGCTCCGTTTAACTCACAAATTGGGTAAAATACCCCCAAATCCAATCTTGGGGGTGAGGTATGGAAAGCAAGCTTCTAAACATGATTTTGTATCCAAAAGAGACGGAGAGAATGGTTATGGGCTGGATTGAATACATATTCTATAAAGGGGGCGGAATTGTATGGATTTTTGCATTTGCTGTCCTTTACTTGGCCCCGATCAATATGCATATTAAAGAATTTGGAGTAGCTTCAGTAATTTTATGGGGTCTTTTGGGGTTGTTATTGACTGTAGGGACTCTGTTTCAGCTTTGGTGGATACCATCCTTTGAACAAAAAATAAAAGATTTTCAGAGTCAACAGGAAACCTTACAGAGAGAACAAGAAAACGCTGTAGACGCCATTTGGTGGAACGTTCAGAATTTTCTTGGCTATGTTGATGCCTGTCATTTATGGGATGCAACCAAGAAAAAGGAGCTTGAAAAAGAAGTAGCAGAAAAAATTAAAAAAATCGATGAAAGTGTTAAAAATTATAAAAAATTGGGTAAATAGATAACACCTAAACCGAGAAGAAACGGGAGCACGTTTTAATAAATCGGATAAACATAAAAACAATCAGTCAATACTCCCTAGCATGCCTGCCAGTCTGAAACCATGGGCTGGGAAATCCCGTATACCATGGAGTTTGCTCCCATTCTCAAAAGGAGTGTCCCTGTGACAACCGGCAGGATGCCGGAAAACCTGAGCGGTTTTATATCACTGGTGACTGGAATATATCTTTAAAGCCATCTTCGAAGGGTACCATTCAGAGGGCTTTCCTTTTTTTCTCCTCCTTGCCGAGATGACTGGCCTCAGCCGAATCCCCGGCTTTATCGCCTTTCTCCTGGCTGCCTGCCGAGGCGGACCCCTCAAGTCCCCTTGGCGCCCTGTACGGGACCCCGGCCATGGCGCAAATCTTCGCCGCGGCATGATGGAGGCCCTCTATCGCCTTCTGGTACTCGACGAGAAGCGGGACGGCATCTTCGGGTTTGAACCTGATAAGGAGGTTGGCCCTGAGTATCCTGATCCCTCTGTCGGCGTTCCTCACGATATCGAGCACCCTGTGGGTATCGACCGTCCGGGTTATCACGACCCGCGTGTCCCTCTCCTGCGCGAGGGAGACCTTTCTTTTAAGGCGTTCGTCTGCGCTCAGTGTGTCCGGCATATTTTTGTTAAACCTCCCTTTTTCTGTTTTTAAACGCTGTGGCCGCAATGGCCAGCGTCGGTATCGCGATAAAGAGCAGCGTCGAAAGGACGATGAACCAGGACGATATCAATAGCACCGGCCTGAACGCGAGCGCCTTTTCGTATAAGAACTCCAACTGCCCCTGGCTGAGCAACTTTCGAAGCAGGAGCACCAAATTGGCGATCCTCTGGGCCGTGAAGTAGAGATAGAGGAAATTGAACACGATGACGGCAATGAGCGCCTTAGCCATGGCCCCCAGGGCCGCCCCGCCAAGCAGGTTCCTGATCATAGACCTGGAGATATTGCCCACATAGCAGCTTTTGAGCGTGGCCAGGAAAAAGCCGTACCCCAGGGTGAAACCCAGGGCCAGCACAAGAGCGTAGACCTGGTCGAAGAGGGTGGGCGTCTTGTCCCCGAAAATGGGGATTATCCTCTCCACCACGCCGATGGCAAACGGGGTCAGCATGGCTACGATCAGCCCGCTTAAAAAGGAACTTTTCATGCCCACGACCATCATGTCCAGCCTGTCCTTGACCGAAAAGAACATGGGGTTGATGCCCTCCACAGTCTCCGCCTCCATGGCGGACATGTTCTGGATCTCCTTTATGGCGTCCAGGAGGCTCTTGGGCTTCTCAAGGAAGCCCTGGTTTACGATGACCTGGTCGCCGCCTTTGCCGGCCAAGGTTTATTACCTCCTTACCTGAAGATCGCCCGGAGACCGCCGATATAGGCCGTGGCAATCGCCAGAAGGAAAAAAACTATAAAAATCTGCACGTTCTGCCTTCTTGCCATGAAGTAGAACGAGAGCGCCAGGAAGCAGACCGATATCAGCCTCGCCCAGAAGCCGGAGAGGATCGTCTCAAACAGCCTGCCCCAGAAGGAGACGTACTCCTGCTGGGTGAAATACCGAAGCGGGTCCATATATTTGAAGAAGTCCATACAGATATATAGCAGGGGGGGCAACCGTTTAAATGATGCAAAGTGGATAAAAATGTCATCATTTATCCATACATAGGCACAATATTATCCGAAAGCAAAGAAAGGATATGGCATCAATCTTTCGGAAAATGTAAGCGATAGCATGAGCCGGTATAAAGAAAATTGACAAATTTGTGGTTTATAAACTACAATTTGAAATGAATTCTTCTCCTTATACGCTTGAAGATTATATTACCGCTCAGGGGAAGAAGCCATTTAAAGAATGGCTGGAAGGGCTTAAAGATGTGTCAGGCAGGGCGCGTATCCGTGTCAGGCTTGCCAAAGTGCGGTTGGGGAATTTAGGAGATCACGCTTCGGTTGGTGGCGGTGTTGAGGAACTGAGATTTCGGTTCAGCCCGGGCTATCGTGTCTATTACGCACATGAAGCGGACCATGTAATTCTGCTTCTTTATGGTGGAGCCAAGGCGAGCCAAAAAAAGGACATTGCCATGGCAAAAGAATTTTGGAATGATTACAAGAGGAGGAAGAAAGATGCCTAAAAAAATATCCTCGTACCAGGAAGACCTTATAGAGGCTTTGAAAGACCCTGGCGAAGCTGCGGCCTATCTTAACGCGGCCATTGAAGACGGAGACCGCGCGGTGTTTCTCCTGGCGCTTAAAGATGTCGCAGCCGCTCATGGCGGAATAGCCGCCATTGCCAAAAAAGCGAAACTGAACCGGGAGAGCCTTTACCGGATGCTTTCCGGGAAAGGGAATCCGGAGATTAAAAGTCTCTATTCTTTGCTCCATGCCATGGGCCTCAGACTGGCTATTGGGGCCGAACAAGGTTCGAGTAAGGCCGCGTGATTTTTGTGCGAAGTGGGAGGCATAAAAAAAGGCTGAAGGCAAGATCATGTTCTCTTAAAGGAGGATATCCAGGTTATGTGCAGAGCGCCTGTAAGGGCATTGGACAAGGCACGCATTAGCAAGAAACTTCTTCGCTACGCCAAAAAACAGGGACGTACTGATATCAGCTTAAAGGATATACGGAAAAGTCTTTCAGGCATCGGCGTTTCTCTTTCCAAGCGGGTTATAGCGGGCAGGGGAAAGTAATAAAACTATTTTTTCCTTTCAAATATTTTTATTGCAAGCTCGTGAATGAACTTGACATCCTCGGGAGGGCGGGTTTTGAGGTAAGCCAGGAGATCTTCAAGAGCCTTGGTGGACTTTTGGGATAGCTTTTCTTTTGATGGAATAAGGTCTTTCAGTGGAATTTTAAGACCGGCTGCAATTTTGTCCAGAGTCTCAATGGTCGGGATAGTAGTGCATCTTTCAATTTTTCCAATGCTATCCACGCTTAAGTTAACAACTTCTGCGAATTGGCCTTGGGACAGCCCCATCGACTTTCGAATCTCTCGTATCTTTTTACATATGTCCTTACCAATCATTGGCGATAGCCCTCTTTCCTTGAGATTTAAAGAAAAATCTAAAAAATCCAAGGAGTTTAAAATTGTAAATAAATTCAGAGAAGCAATGACAGGGATAATAAGGCGGAAATAAATATTGACTACAATACGTTTTTTGATAATAATGAATAGCCTTGTATAGTGAGAACGAGGAAAATATGAGCATGGGCCGGAAGCATATTTTGCTGGTGGATGATAAAAGGGATGTCCTGCAACCTCTGGCGGAAGGGCTGAGGGTTTCGGGAGAATTCGAAGTATTCACGGCCGAAAACGGCAAGAGGGCACTGGAGATATTCAGGGCTGGCCACAAAATAGATTTTCTTGTTACCGATATAGAAATGCCAGTGATGGACGGATTCAAGCTTCTGGCTCATGTGAAAAAGGATTACCCGACTATCCCGGCCATAGTGCTAACCGGCCACATAACTCATAAAATCAGAGAGCAACTCAAAGCAATTGGAGACTTTGTCTGTATTCAGAAACCTGTCAGTTTCTGGGAACTTCGGCGGCGGATAATAGATGAATTTCGCTTTCATTCCGCCCCGGAAGAAAAACCAGAATAGCCCAGACATGGGGAAATTGAAAGCACTCAAAGGTGAGAGATCGGTGGGGGAACTTATCAGGCATCTGAGAAAATCCTCCGGTCTTTCTCAGATGCAGCTTGCGGAGAAAATCGGGATCTCATATCAGCAGGTTCAGAAATACGAAAAAGGAACAAACAGGCTTAGTGTTTCGAGGCTGAAACAGATATCGGGGGCCCTGGGAGTGCCTGTAAGCCTTTTCCTGGATGAAGACTCGCTCCTGCCCGGGGAGCAAAAAGGCGCGGGCCTGTCCGGCCTTTTGAGCGACGAGGCCAGGCTCCTCATGCTTTTCAGGAGGATTCCCAGCAGGAAGCTGAAGCATGGGTTTATAGAGATGCTTGAGGACGTTGTAGTCATGTCGGATGGCAAGAAAAACTGACATGTCGATTACTCGCGCCAGATCCATTCTTTCGATTGCCTTGATTCTATTTATCCTGGGCGCGGCGGTGGTGGCGGGAGCGGCCAATTCTTTACAAGAGAAGACCAAGGCCGCGAATCACCAGGACCAAGCCGATGAGGCACTGTTGTCCAATGTAAGGCAATATTGCGCCTCCACACTTGGCTCGGGTTACTCCCTACAGGTACAAAAGACTTACAATGGCGGCTATCTTTTCATCTGCGCTCAAAAAAATGTGGATGAAAATAGAGGAGAAGTGCCAGCGGCTTATTCGGAAGGATTGCCTTCGCATTGTGGTATACTCCGGAACAGTGGGGAAAAGAGAGGCATATGAAGAATTAGTCAAGAAGCGGAAAAGTTGTCGGCTTTGTTGCGGCCTATCTAATCCTTCCTACGTATCTGACGGTAAATACGATTCAAATGAAATCGGACCTTGGTCTCTTTGGCAATCTAATTTAAATGCTGAGTTATTGATTGTCGGTCAGGATTGGGGTGATATATCGTATTTTCAAAAATGGGAAGGAAGGGATCAACCAGCCAAAAATCCGACAAATGAAAATCTGCAAGACCTTCTTGCGCATATTGACATTCAAATAGGGAAGCCGCGCGAGATTCAGGGCCAAGTTATTTTTTTTACAAATCTTATTTTATGTTTTAAGCAAGGCGGGCTCCAATCACCCGTCAAAAATGATTGGTTAATAAACTGCACGCGTGAATTCTTCAGGCCCCTAATTGAAATCATAAATCCCCGGGTAATTCTTGCTTTGGGCAAGAGAGTAAGCGAATCAATACTTGACCGATATAAGATTCCTTATTCAAAGAACAAAAAGCTTTATGATATTATGCAACGGTCACCATATGAGTTGACCAGTTCAACAGTACTCTTCCCTCTTTATCATTGTGGTGCCGGAAGTATAAATAGAAACCGTCCAATGATTGAGCAAAAAAAAGATTGGACCCAGGTTTCAGAGTGGATGAGAAGAAGGTCTGAAGTACGGATGGAAAAAATGACATAAAGATAAATAGCTTAATGATTAGGACTTCTATATCTTCGGCCTCACCTCCTCAATCTCCATTATCCTCCCTTTCTTCTTCTCCTCAAAATAAGACACCGTCTCCCCGAAGGCCTCGGCATTGAAGGGCGTGTAGAAAGAGGAGAGTTCCTTGCCGCCCTGCATCCGGACGATGAATGGTCCGCCGAAATAGCCGTCCTTTATGAGCCCGCGCGCCATGGCGTCCTTCTCCCTCCGCAGATTGCAGACGATCGAGTAGAGGATATTCCTCTTCAGCTCTCTATCTGAATCCATGAGTGCGATATCGGGATTGCTCCTGCCCAACTTTTTGGCCGCCTCCTCAAGCACCCCTGCCTGGAAATACACATACCCGTTGGGCATCGAGAAGGCACCCCAGCGGGGGCCGTCCATGCGGTTGATATAGGGTTTTAGCTCTGCCAGGAACCTTTCGGCATCGAACCAGGGCAGGGGCACCTCCTTCATGTTAGGCCTCTCTCTTTCTCCCTGCTCATGGCTGATAAAGATGCTGTCCTTTCCGGCTTTATGCCGGCCGGGCCCCGTTAGCGGGGCAGGCTGAATGGGCTCTTCAGGTTCAGCCCCAGATTTTATCTCTTCCAGGTGCGACTGGACGTTCCTGGCCATCTCTATGCGTCTTACGGCCTGGTCCGCCTCCTTCAGCTTTTCTCCCAAAAGCCCTTTCGGGATCCTGTGGTGGTCGGAAATAGCCTTATTGACCTCTACCCTATAGGGAAGCTCCATGTAACCCTTCAGACCGTCAAGGATTGTTATGCTTATAAGGGGATGGTCTCCCATGGAGTAAAAGGTCTTCCTGTATGAGGGGAGTTTTCCCAAATCATGCCCCAGGGAGGCTATCAGAATCTTGGGAAGCATCGCGGCGGAGCCATTGAAGGCCTTTATCATCTCTTCCGCTACGTTCAGCGTGTGCCGGTAGAGTTTTACTTCTGTCAGGACGTCATATACGTTTTTTTCCATGAGGCGCTCGGCCTCTCCTTTCCAGTTCATAACGGACGGGCAGTCCCCTTCCCGGTCGAGAAGCCCGAGGATTTCCCTGACAACACCTCCGGCAGGCGTGGCGGCAAATGTTCTCTCCTTCACATACTGGTCATAAAAATCCTGTATCTCCGGATGCTGGA
Source organism: Nitrospirota bacterium (assembly GCA_021819985.1). Taxonomy (GTDB): domain Bacteria; phylum Nitrospirota; class Thermodesulfovibrionia; order Thermodesulfovibrionales; family JdFR-88; genus JAKAEG01. The sequence goes on from JAKAEG010000122.1 coordinate 7,450, forward strand.
AAGCCGGGTCTTCGGCCACCGGCGATGGGGAGAACCCAGCCTGGCTTCTCCAGAGGCCCGCGAGCTGCTCCAGGGATATCTCGGTGTTTTTATATCGCGACCAGATGGTGGACAGTGCCTCCAGGGCGATCTCCTTCTTGCTGCCGTCTGCTTGCTCGGGCCCGGCGGGCGAAAAGAGCGTCTTCCAAAGGCCGTAAATGGCTGCCAGGATGCCAGCGATTAATGCTATCTCAAGCATTTGCCCCTTCCTCGACACTTACGTTTGGAAGCTGAATGTGCACATAGAGGTCCGAGACGTCTGCCGTCTTTCCGACGAAGGCGCCGGAGTAGCCCATCATGTAAAATTTCCTTGCAGGCAGGTTGAGCACGTCCTGCGGCTTGATCACCGGCTCTTCCACCTGTCTTACCGTCATGCCGCCCCCGACGGAGAGGATGGGCGCGTACTTCGACTTCTCCCCAAAGTGGTCCGCCACGTACTTCGCTGTCGCCGCATCCGGGACCCTCATGAAAAGCTTCGTGTTCGTGTTGTCCAGGATCACATTGCCGTAATCAACGCCCAGGGCGGCGTGAAGCTGACTCACCGACTGGCAAAACCCGTGGACCCACACGCCCGCCCCGCCCGCCTTGGCGAAGAGGTCGTCTATGCCGTAGTAAAAGACGTTCTGGGCCTCATCGATATAAAGGCAAAGCGGCGGGGTTACCTTTCTGCCGGAGGCGAATACCCGCCCCACAAAGCTCTGTATCATCGAGATGACCACCTTGCCCACGGTAAAGGCGGCCTTCCTGGTGATAAGGGAGCCAAGCTGGACGATCATGATCACCCGTTTGCCTTCTTCGAGCCTCTTTAAAAACCGGTTTTCATCAGCCTTGCCTATGATCTTCCCGATATTCCCGGATGTAAGCTCCATGAGGGCCACGCGAAGGGAAGAGGACACCTTGCCGTAATAATCCGGCGGGGAATCGAGAATCTTTTGCATATCGGATGAAAGCTGCCTGGCCTCATCTGAATCTATGGAGTCGACCTCGGCCTTGAGCTTTTCGAGTTCCGTGCGGGATATCCGGTTTTTAACGTCGTTTAGATTGAACAGCGGCGGTTTCCCCTCGTTTTTGGCAAGCAGGACAAGCGCCTGGACCACTATGAGGCTTATCTCGTAGGCGACGTTGTAGAAAAACTTCTCCTTGCCAACTTCCACTCCGGAGACTATATGCCCCACAAGCTCCTCGGGCATGAAATAGTAGCCCAGCGGGTCTATGATGGCGCTGTAGGCCGGGAATATCGGCGTGACCAGCATAAGCTCATCCTGCCTGCCT
>JAKAEG010000123.1 GCA_021819985.1 Nitrospirota bacterium
AAGGAATAACTTTCCGAAATTTTCATGAACAAGTCCGATATGAATAAATGTCTTGCCACCTTCCGAAAAACGCTGAGTAATAATTCGAATCCCGAAAGGGCCGAAAAAGAAAAGTCCTACCTTAAAAGCCCTTACAAGTTCTTTGGCGTGCCCGTGCCGTTCATGGAAAAGATGGCTAGGGACTTTAAGAGGGGAAACAAGGATATAGATAAAAAATCTCTGTTCGAACTTGCTATAAGGCTTTGGGATTCCGAATATCATCAGGAAAAGACCCTTGCCATAAAACTTCTCCAGCAGTTCAGCGAACATCTTGATTATGAATCCATGTCCATGCTGGAGCATATGCTTTCGGAATCCGCGGGTTGGGACCATGTGGACGGGATAGCGACCCATCTTGTGGATGCCGTCCTCAGAAAAGACCGGAGGGCCTACGGATATCTGAAAAAATGGAGCAAGTCTGAAAACTTCTGGATGCGCAGGGCTTCGCTGATCTCGCAGATTCTCCTTTTCAGGGAGGGCAATGGCGACAAGGAACTCTTCTTCAGCTTTGCGGAAAGGATGATAGGCGAGAGGGAATTCTTTATCAGGAAGGCGATAGGCTGGGGGTTGAGGGACATGTCCAAGGCGGATCCAGATGCAGTCTTCGATTTTCTTATGAAGTTTAAGGGCAAGGCATCGGGCCTCACTCTTAGAGAAGGCTCGAAGAGGTTGCCCGAAAGCAAAAGAAAGGTGCTGTTAAAAAAATGTCAGGCTATAATTTGGAATTCAGAGCCCAATTGAAATCCAATCTGTGGGAGCAGCTTGCAGAAATATTCAGAAACTCTCCCATGAGCGGCAGAACGGCTGCTGATTTGAAAGATGCTTTCGAAAACAGCACTATTCAGTGTTTCGCCTTTTCCAAGGGTAAATTGATCGGTTGCGGAAGGGCCCTCTCGGATGAAGTATATCAGGCGGTCCTCTATGACATAGTCGTCCATCAGGATTTCCGCAACAACGGAGCAGGAACAGCAATTGTAAAGAATCTCATAAACAGAATAAAGGCAAAAAATATTATTTTATATGCTGTGCCAGGCGTTGAAGCTTTCTACGGGACACTGGGGTTTAAGAAATTAAAAACGGCAATGGGATATTTCAGGTCGTCACTTGGTGACGCTCATATGGGGTATATTGAACTATGATGGTGCAGGCCGGTCCCGTGAAGATATCCTCTATGGAGGAAATTGCTTACAAATATGACATTTGCCGGCGGGATTTAGGTCGCATAAGGCCAACCTATTTCATGATGTCTAGCTTCCCGCAGGGGCCTCGGGCCGTTGCAAATGTGAAGCACTCCCCAGGCTTCTTTAAGGTGGGTTAACCCAGCCTGTTTGACGTTGTTGCTATTATTTTCATATGAAGATCGTTATTTTCGGCGCATCAGGAAGGACGGGCAGACATCTGGTCAGGCAGGCCCTGGACAGGGGCCACGCTGTGACCGCATTCGTGCGCAACCCAGCCAAAATGGATGTGTCACACGAAAATCTATCGATTTTCAAAGGCAACGTCCTTCATCTTGGGGAGGTCGATGCGGCTGTAAAAGAGCAGGATGCGGTCCTGTCGGCGTTGGGCTTTACCAAAGGCACTCCCAAAACAATCTGCGCCGATGGGCTAAGAAACATCATTGCCGCCATGAAAAAGCATGGGGTCAAACGTCTCATCGTGGAGTCCGCCTATGGGGCCGGAAATACGAGGAACAAGGGTTTCTACGCCAGGGTATTATGGCTGATCATTAAAGACAGGATTCTGGACAAGGAAGAGATGGAAAGGGAAATCGAGGGGAGTGGGCTCGAATGGGTTATAGCCCGCCCGGTCGCATTGACGGAAGGCGAAAAGACCGGATCGTACAGGGCCGGACTCGATCTCAAACTTGGCTTTTTCCCAAGGGTCTCCCGTGCCGATGTGGCCGATTTCATGCTTTCCCAGCTTGACGACGACAAATTCGTACGTGAAATGCCGACGGTGAGCAGTTAAGAGCGCCAACCAGCGGCTTCCCTAAATTTACATCAATATGCGCTCGCCGACTACCTCCCGGGACTGTAGCAGATTTGTGGCAGAAAATATCCGAAAGGGCAGAAAATATAGGAACAAGTATAAAAACATAATCGATTTTTACCCTTACAAATCAGTAACTTGGCTAAATATCCAGACCAGAGGCCAAGTTACGAAATTAGCCCAGAAAAAATTTCAAGTCCCTTGCGTCTACCAATTCCGCCACTCCGGCAATGTATGAATCTTATATGGACAGGGATATCTAATTCAAGGCAGGCCCGTCTTTTCCCCAAAAAGGCAACTCAAGCTAATTTCCGCCGGTATACTTCTCGATCTCTTTCTCGTCGAGCTTAAGCTCTATTGCAAGCTGTCTTGGCGTGGCGTTCGTCTGTTTTATTACCTCTTTTATATAATCTTCGTAAGGGGTCGCGGAGCCCCAGCAGCCGTTGAAATGCTCTCTGAGGATCGAGGCAAGTCCTTCGGAAACTATCTTGAACCCTTTTTTTGTCGCCTCTTTTTCGGCGCTTTCCGGAAGGCCTATTACGGCCACCTTGTCGTCAACTGTCATATACCTCAAGTCGTGGAGTATAGGGCAGGAACTATACCTCACCTCGGCCCCGGCCTTTGTATAAAGGTGTCCCATGTATAACCTGTCGTGAAAACGCGGGAGGAGATATTTCACTTTGACCCCCGCCCGGCTGGACCTCTCTATCGAATTTAGTATATCGTCCGTGCGTTTCCTGTCCGTATGGCTTGGGTACCTGCCCGTTATCAACCCGGCTACCTCCCGCCTGGCGTCCGACATGGAGTCGACCACCGCAAGAAAGTATTCGAGCCTCGTGAAGGTCTTTGTGGCCCTTTCAACCTCAAGCAGAAGTTTTGCTCTTACACGCCCTTCCTTAATGCTGTCAATCAGAAGCAGTATGGTGAAAAGAAGGAGGACGGATTCTATGACTAGAAGCGAGATCTCTATTTTCATCGGGTCGTAAAGGAATTAGTTCCGCTGCCGGCGTTTCCGTCTCTGCCGTCCGTTGCCACAACTTTCCAGAAATAGGTGGTGGCTGGCTGAAGTCCGGTCATGGTCGTTTGAACGGTAGTTGAGGACGCGGCCCCTTGTCCGCCGCCGCCGCAGGAGACAACCGTGAAGCTCATTACCAGCGCACCCGCAATTAAAAGCGAAAACAAAAAAAATTTCCTCCTCTTCCCGGCCCCGAATATGATCGCTGTAAATAATAACATGGGGAAGTCGGCGTGTGTGGGGGCGCCGCCGGTTTTTCCATTTTCTGCCAGCATGGTTTCCTTGTTCGAGGCCACCTGGGTGGGAGGACAATTCTGGAAAGTCTGGTCTGTGCAAAGGGAAAACTGATATGTCACAGGGTCTCCGTCGGGGTCCGTGGATTTGCTCCAGGTGAACGTGACGGAGGTCCCCAACCCGGTCTGCCCGTTCGCCGGACTTATCAGGACCGGCGCGGAGGGCGGGGTGTTCGGATTTCCGATCTCGGAAATAAAGGCGTCAGTTGAACCGGAATAGCCTTTCAGGGGATTTTTAGTTATAAAATCCGCGGAATCGGTTGAGCCGGTTATAAAGGCGTCTCCCGAACTGTCAACGGCTATCGCGGTCGCGAAATCATCATTGCTTCCCCCCATGAAAGTTGAATATAAGAATGAATTGCCAGAGGCATTTATTTCAGTCACAAAGGCGTTCAGGCCGCTTATAAGGCCCTGTAATTGATTTTTAAGCGGGAAATCGGTTGAACTGGTCTGCCCGGTGATAAACGCGTTGCCCGAAGGGTCAACCGCTATCGCCGCGCCGGAATCGTTCCCCGACCCCCCCAGAAATGTCGAATAGACCAGCACGCCTGTTGAGGTGAATTTGGAAACGAATGCATCCGTTGCCCCCCTGAAGAGCTGTATCGGATTAAAGACCGGGAAATCGGTAGAACTGGTGTTTCCGGTTATGTATATATTTCCAGATGTGTCCAGTGCGATGGCGGACGCAAGATCGCTTGCGCTTCCGCCATGGAAAGTGGAAAAGAGGATCTTTCCGTTTGGGTCGAGCTTTGTCAGAAACGCGTTTTGCAGGCCCTTCAATTTCGGCTGCCTTGCGTTTACCGCCGGGAAATCCACGGAACTTGTCGAGCCAGTCACGTAGGCGTTGCCCAGTGAGTCAACCTCCGCTGCCGCTCCGCTATCGTTGCTGCTGCCTCCCAGCAGGACCGAGTAAAGCAGTTTCGCGCCCCCGGCTTGTATCTTTGCCGCAAAGGCATCCGTGCCCACAGGCAGGATACGCGTAGAATTCAATACCGGGAAGTTGCTTGAACGCGTGAACCCGGTAACATATATGTTTTCAGTTGAATCCAGTGTTATGCCGTTTGCCTCATCATCATCACCGCCTCCAAAAAATGTGGAGTAAAGGAGCGTTTTTCCGTCAGCGGAGAGTTCGGTTATGAAAATGTCTCTGCCGCCGGCAAGCGTACGGCTCAAGGGCACGGAGGCTATTGGGAAATCAGTGGAATCAGTATATCCCGTTATGAACGCATGCCCGGACGCATCAATTGTTATCGCATTGCCATGGGTATTTACACTGCCGCCCAGGAAAGTCGAATAGATTATGTGCGGCGCTGGAGACAAGCTTATTTTGGTTATGAAGGCGTCGCTTGCGCCGGAAAAAGGTCTGGCCGGGTTTACGACCGGAAAGTCGGTCGAAAAAGTGAAACCGGTCACGTAGATATTGCCGTCTGAGTCAACGGCGATGCCCTGTCCCTGGTCCGCCGCCGCGCCTCCAAGGAAAGTGGAAAAGACAAGTTCGGGGTCAATGACAAGGGGTCTATTTTTGTCATAGCTAGCTACCCGGAAGACGGCCCTGTTTTCCCCGTCAAGCGCATAGCCGCCGTTTATAAAATCCTTTTTGCCGTTTTTGGACTCCCGTTGGTAAATGCATGGTTTTAGCAGAAGGGTTTTTATGCCATGGGCCGAGATGATAAGGTTTCCGGCTTTGTCTATCAGAAGTTTCGCTCCGGGGAAATAGAGCCGGATACGGCCAGGGCCGGCGCCGGGCCGGACGATAAAGTCCGCCTGAATATTTTCATTTTCATCTGCCGAGTGCGCGCCGCTTTTAAAAACGGCCGTAATCCCTGGATAGAGTCCCTTATAATACAGTTTTTCAAAATGGGGAACGGAGGTGATCCATTTCGAACGGTCATTGCCTTGAAGGTAATTGCTGGTCCCGGAGAGTTTTCCATTCCCCGAAATTTTTACGTTTCCGGATGCTTCCTCGAACTCCATCCGGAGTTTTTTTATTTTCTGTGCGGAAATTTCGGGCCTGGCGCCCTTTAAATTTTTTGATTTTTTTGAATTTATTGTGAAACCGTAAAAGGACGCCCCTTTTTTATCGAAGAGGACAAGGTCTCCGTTTTCCCTGGAAAGAAAGCGGACCTGCCGGGCGGCCTGTCCCATGTTTTTTTCGAACCCGGAGGGAGCAGGAGAAACGACATCGCCCCACGCCGGTCCAGAGGACAAAAGGCAAAAAAAGCAAATGGCGGCGCCAAGCAGCAGATGGAAAAGAACAGACCGCCTGGGACCATGGCCCGATATCATATACCGGCTATGAATTTGTCCACGGCCATTGCCGGCAGGGACAGAAGCTCTACACTTCCCCTTGCGCCAAGCTCGACCGACATACGGAGAATGGTCTCGTTATCCGGGGCCTCCACTATATTCAAAAAATCATACGGCCCTAAAAGAGCAAACTGTTCTTTGACCTTCACGCCCATGGCCTCAAGCTCCTTGTTCACCTCGAATATCCTCTGCGGCTTGCTCTTTATGGTCCTTCTTCCCTCATCCGTAAGTTTGCTTAAAATAACATAGATCGCCATGTGACAATGGCCTCCTTTCGGGTGTCTCTCCGGCTTTTTTTCAGGCTGACTTCGGAGTAAAAGAAATTACCCTTATACTTTATTTACGCTTAAAACAAGCGGTTGTCAAACAGTTAAAATGCGCCGGAAAGGCGGCTTTCGCTTTCCGCGCCATTGCGATAGAATTAAGTTGAGAAATAAAAGTGGCAACTTCAGGATAAAGGCTGGAGTTTTCATGATAAAGAAAAACAGGCCATGATAAAAATAAAGCGGGTATATGAGAAACCCGACCGCGCTGATGGGCTCCGGGTGCTTGTGGACAGGATGTGGCCGCGCGGGCTCAAAAAAGAAGAGGCAAAAGTTGACCTATGGCTAAAGGAGGTCGCTCCAAGCGCCGAATTAAGGAAGTGGTTCGGGCATGAGCCTGAAAAGTGCGGGGAGTTCAGGGCCCGCTATTTCAGAGAACTTAAAGGTAAAAACAAGATGGTCTCCGAACTGGCTGAAAAAGTGATAGACGGGCCGGTCACGCTCCTTTACGCCGCCAAATACGAAGAGTGCAATAACGCGACCGTATTGAAGGAATATCTGGAAAAGAATGCCTGATCTTTAATTTTTTTCGCTTTCCTGAAATCGGCGTATCCTTTCTGCAAGCTGTCTGACAGCGTCCAGTGGCAGGGCCCCTTTGTCCACGAGTTTTCTCACAAATTCGGCTTTGGCAAGTTCATTTATTATATGGTCGTCTGTACCCGTCAGTGGGCATTCATGTTTCTCTTTCTTTAAATGCAGTTCAATACATTCTTCCATCTCTTCGGGACTGAACTTTTTTGCGAGTTCGCGAATTTCCCTTATGTCAATGATCTTTTCCCGCATCTCTTTTTATCCGTATTAATAACGATCTCATAATAGTATTTACCGGCTTCTTCCTTTGTTCGTCATGCCCGAGGACCTTAATCGGGCATCCATTTTAACTTGGATTCCCGCTAAAGACATGCGGGAATGACGGCATAACATGTTCAGACTACTATGAGACTATTAGTAATACATTGTGCATCAAAGAATTCCCCTCGTAGAAATTTTAGCAGCTTTCCCATCTGATGAATATTATTTTAAGGAGAACCTTAATCTCAGTGCGCCAGGAAAAGGCAGGAAGTGTGTCTTTTGAAAAGCTGAAAAAATAAAAAAAATTATCCGGGAAAATTTTTTTATTTTTTTAAGTAGGTTGCGATCTCGTGCTCGAAGTTGTCGCTCAAGACCTGTTTCCCTGCGGTGTTCGTTATCTCATCCAGGCTCCAGAACCTGATCTCTTCTATCTCTTCGCGGTTGAAATCAAACCCGCTCTCTATAACCGCCCGGAAGGTATAGACGAGTTCCGTTTCATAAGGATTTGAATGTTTATAGGAATGGAGGAAATCGAGCGCCGCTTCCACTCCGAGTTCTTCCTTCATTTCACGAATTGCCGCTGCCTCCGGGCTTTCGCCGGGGTCCACATGGCCTCCAACAGAAGTGTCCCATCTGCCGGGCGCCACATCCTTGTTCATGGAGCGCTTCTGAAGCAGTATTTCCCCTTTCCGGTTGAACACAAGCACATGGGCAACCCGGTGTATCAGCGCCGGGTTGCCGTGTATCTTGGAACGGGGCGCTACCCCGGTCACTACTCCCTGCTCGTTTACTATCTCCAGAAGCTCTTCAGACATTTTTGATTTTTATTTAGAATCCATCTCAGGTTTAGTCGTCATCCCCTCTGCCGTGGCCGTGTCCCCAACCGTGCCCATGACCTTCATCGTGTCCATTTCCCTCACCGTGTCCATTTCCGTCTCCTTCATGGTCTTCATCCCTCCAGCCATGGTGACGGCCGCGCCCCTGGTAATCTCTCTGGATGACGGCGAAGCTTTCCCCGCGTTCCCTCCGTTCGATGATCTCTCTGGGCGGCACGCCGTAATAAGATGACATGAACCTAAGATTTACCATGTTGACGATATCCGGATCGCTCAAATACCTTGGGCCGTGGTGCCTGTAAAATCCATAAGCCCTGCCGTAAGGCGGCCCGATCCTTTCTTCATCGACGGGGACGTAATATATGTTCGGATTGAGCCTTAAAGCCATGGTTATCCGCCACCAGGTGAACCCTCTGCGCCTCATGCGGACTATCCTGTCCGGAGAGCAATGGGCCCTCCTGGCCAGGTAGAAGACTACGGGAGCCTCGTCTTCCGGGACCTCCCTCTGCACGACGACGACCTCTCTCGGGGGCGCCTGGTAATAATCTCCTGCTGACAGAAAAAAATTGCTTATTCCTCCGTTATTGAGCGAAAAGCCCAGGTTGATGCCGGCCATTGCAGGCGTTGCCGCCAGCACGGCCCCAAAGACAATAGAGACAATGACCGATTTTTTCTTTTTCATGCCGCCTCGAAATCTCCCTTCAAACCTGTAGTATTCTAATTCAAAATCAATATAATAAAAAAGCTTTAAGCTGCTTTAATTGGCTATTATAGGCAAGCCCGATGAAAAAAAATGTGATCTTAGGCTGGTGTTTTTATGATTTCGCGAACGCGAGCTACTCCGCTGTCATATCGGCTGTAATATTCCCCGTTTTCTTCGCTAACCGTATCGTGGGCAACACGAACGGTCTGGGGGATCTCTGGTGGGGGCGGGCCATTTCAGTAAGCATGCTGATAGCGGCGGTCACTTCGCCTTTTGCCGGGGGCATAGCCGACAGGGCTGGCCGGAAGAAAAGTTTTCTGCTTTTTTACACGCTGGCCTGCATCATTTTTGTTGCGATGTTCTCTTTGCTTAAGCCCGGCTATGTATTGGAAGGGTTCCTTTTAATAGTGGCCGCCAATACGGCCAGGGAAGGGGGGCTTGTG
>JAKAEG010000124.1 GCA_021819985.1 Nitrospirota bacterium
CGAATGGGCCGCTTTTTTAAACAATTCCGAGGCCCATTGGTTTAGGCTTTTTCCGGACGCCTTGGCCATGATAAGGGCCTTCGCATGCACCTCCGGAGGTATGCGCAGCATCAGCCTGCCAGAGGCTGGCTTTTCGGGTTTACGGCCGCTCGCCTTGCAATCGGCAAGATAATGGTTGATTGCCTCCGCGAAACGCTCTTTGAGTTCGGCGACCGTTGCCCCATGAAAACTGATGGCGTCTCCGATCCCCAAAACCCGCCCCACAAAGATATTGTCGCGCGGATCGAATCCAACGCGGGCTTTATATCCTTTATATGTCATTACGTTCATCATGGTTTCACCTTCAGCTTCGTAAACCACTCTCGCAATTCCTCCACTTGGTATTTTTTCGCCTCTTTTCCCGGATGAGGGCGATGCAAATACTCGCGGCTCCCCCTCAACTCGAAGACTACCCTTGAACCTTCTCCTTCACGAACTTCACCGCCCAGTGAGACTATGAGCGCCTCTATATCCGAGAACACAATCCCGCCTCGCGTTGGCGTGGAGAAAACGGCCTCAAGTACGCGGCGATGTTTTGTCTTCACTTATCATGATAGCACTTTTTGCTATCATTGGCAATCCGGAACTATCTCGAAATCCGCGGAAAAACTTTTCTCAAAAATCTATATTTCAATCTGTTAATTGCTTTAAATGGAGCCTTTTTGAATTATTAGTTGGATAGTTTTTTGTGGCTTATCCCATGCCCGTTAATATCAAAAATAAAAAAGGGAATAAAATCCGGGCGAGTTAAAAAAATGCCGTTTACAAATCCGCTTTGAACCTGTATCCGATACCTGGCTCGTTTATTAGGAATCTGGGCCTGGCCGGGTCGGCTTCAAGCTTGTGCCTGAGCTGGGTCATATATACCCGCAAATATTGCGTCTGCTGGGCGTAATTGGCCCCCCAGACCTCTTTTAACATCTGGCTGTGAGTAAGCACTTTTCCGGCGTTTCCGGCCAGCAGGGAGAGGAGCTTGTATTCAATAGGGGTCAGATGTACCTCCTGACCGCTTAAAAAAACCTGCCTTTTTGAAAAATCTATTTTCAGGTCCCCTGCGCTGACAACCGATTCCTTTTGTCCGGACCGCTGCATGGCCCTGTGGCGCATCGCAACCCGTATGCGTGCAAGCAGTTCACCGGACCCGAAAGGTTTTATCAGGTAATCGTCAGCGCCCTCATCCAGCGCGGTCACTTTGTCCAATTCCTTTTCCCTCGCGGAAATGACGATAATCGGCACGTTGGTCCATTCCCTTAATCGCCTGGTCACCTCCAGCCCGTCGATATCGGGCAGCCCCAGATCGAGCAAAATGACATCCGGGTTGCGGGAAGCGGCCTCGCTCAATCCCTTTCCTCCCGTTTCGGCCTCAACCACGTTATATCCGTGGCCCTGAAGTATCAACCGGATGAAACGTCTCATCTGCGGCTCGTCCTCGATAAGGAGTATGGATTCTTTATATTCCGTCAAAAAACAGAATTTCCTTTAAGCCTCAATGTCGCCGGAATCCATTGCACCGGCATCCAGTATGGCGCCTGACGCCCCCGCGCCGGAGGTCTGCTGGTCTGAAACGGATGCCGCCCTTTCAGGCTCAGGCAAAGGCGGCTGTTTACCTACCGGCAGCGTGAACCGGAAGGCGGCCCCGCCTTCCGGACGGTTTTCGGCCCAGATGCGCCCGCCATGGGCGCTGATGATGGCATCGCAGATGGCAAGTCCCAGGCCAATGCCTCCGCCCGCGCCATGCACGAATTTATCGAATATCTTTTCTTCCTCACCGGGCGGAATGCCGGGCCCACGGTCCGCAACCTCAAAAAACAGGGATTTTTCCCCCTCCATTCCCGCCTGAAGGTCAATGGGGGTGCCCGCCGGCGTGTATTTAAGGGCGTTGTCCATCAAATTCATCAGGGTCTGTTCTATGAGGAGCGGATCAAAGGGCACCAGGGGAAGGTCGGCTGGAACGTTCACATTTATCTGGCGGCCTTTCAGCCTTTCGGACATCCTGTTAAGGACAACTCCGACGATCTCCTCGATGGACTGCCATTCCTTTTTCAGGTTGATCGCCTTTGCCTCCAGGCGTGTCATATCGAGGACATTTTTTATTATCTGGTTCAGGCGCTCGGCTTCCTCCTGGATGGTGCGCACCAGTTCCTGTCTGGCCTGCTGCGAAAGCTCAATGTCCCGTTCCAGAAGCGCGGTAGCGGCCCCGGTGATAGCGGCAAGCGGGGTGCGCAGGTCATGCGAGACCGAACTCAAAAGAGTGCTCCTCAGGGCTTCGGCCTCCGCCCTGATGAGCGCCTGCTGGGCCTCCTGGGCCAGAAGTGTCCGGTCCACCGCCATGGCTATCTGGTTTGCGAAGCTCTCAAGCACATGTATCTGATCGTGGTCGAACGGGCCGGACTCGCTGGACGGCATAACGCCAAGCACGCCGACCGTTCTGGAAGAAGTGGTAAGCGGTATATACAGGGCTTTTGCGCCTGAAAGGGTATCGGTGCCCAAACCGGCTTCCTGGCGGTGATCGAAAGCCCATTGGGCCACGCCGGTTTCATTTTGGTCGATTACAAAGGCCTCAGGCCCGATAACCGGAGCGGACAGCTTGCCGTGCTCATCCGGCACAAGTATGACGGCATGGCATGAGAACAGTTCGCTCAAGCGCCTTATCGCAACGATGCAGGTCCTGTCGATCCCGCGCTCATGGACCAGCTCGCGGCTCAAGCTGTAGAGAGCGGCTGTCCTTCGTTCCCTGGCCCCCGAGGACTCGGCCTGCCTGCGTATCCGGAGGGTCATCCCGCTTATAACAAGCGCGACCACGAACATTACTATAAAGGTGAAAAAATATTTCACCTCGCTGACGGCAAAAGTATACCTGGGCGGCACGAAAAAGAAGTCGAAAGCCAGCACGCTAAGGACGGTCGTAAGAATGGACGGCCCCTTGCCCGCCCGGCTGGAGACAGACACGATACCAAGCAGATATAGCATTGCCACATCGACTGGCGTGAAATATGGGAATAGAACAAAGGCAATGCCTGTTGTTACCGCGACCGCAGCCAGGGCCGTGATCCACTCTTTCCAGTCAGGTGTTGGACGGGATGCCGGTTTTGCAATGTGTTTTGCAAGGGGCTCGCCGGTATCGCCGGTAATCACATAGACGTCGATTTCCCCGCTGCCCCGGACTATATCATCCAGCATGGAGCCAAAAACCTTGTCTTTCCACTTGGGATGCGTGGGCTTGCCGATGAGTATCTTTGTCGCATTTATCGAACGGGCATAATGCAATATCTCATCGCTGGCCTTGTGGCCGGAAAGGGTGACAGTCTCGGCCCCGAGACTTTCGGCCAGGCGCATATGCTCGTCAAGCTGCCTCAGGTCGTTGTCCGAAGGTTTCACTTTATGCGGGGCCTCGACATAGACCGCTATGAGCGGAGATCTCAGGCCCACGGCCATGCGTTTGCCGGCCCTGATGAGACGGATGGAACGGGGATTGGGGCCAACGCAGACCAGTATCCGCTCACCTGCGGGCCATACTTCCCTGACCCCTTTGCCAAGCCTGTAGTCCCGCATCTGCTCATCAACGCTCTCTGCGGTCCGGCGGAGAGCAAGCTCTCTGAGCGCAAGCAGGTTCCCCTTCCTGAAAAAGTTTTCCCTTGCCCTTGAAACCAGTTCCGGGACATATACCTTCCCTTCCCTGAGCCGTTTTAAAAGGTCTTCCGGCGGGAGGTCTATGAGTTCAAGATCATCTGCCCGGTCCAGCAGAAAATCCGGCACCGTCTCCCGTACGCTTACGCCCGTGATCTGGGAAACAACGTCATTAAGACTTTCAAGGTGCTGCACGTTAAGGGTCGTGTATACGTTAATGCCGGCCCCCAGGAGTTCATATATGTCCTGCCAGCGTTTCTTATGCCGGCAACCGGGGGCATTGGTATGGGCAAGCTCATCTACAAGAATTATGGAGGGTTTGCGGGCCAGGGCCGCATCAAGGTCGAACTCTTTCAGTTTCGTGCCCCGGTATTCGAGTTCGCGGCGGGGGAGGATGTCCAAACCAGACAGGAGCGCCTCTGTTTCCTTGCGGCCGTGCGACTCGGCAATGCCTACAACGACGTCCACTCCTTCGTCGCGTTTCTGCCTCGCCGCGTCAAGCATTGCATAGGTCTTGCCGACCCCTGGAGCGGCGCCAAAAAATATCTTCAGCTGCCCTTCCCGGCTGCGCTCCTCGTCCCTTCGAACCCTTGCCAGGATGTCTTCAGGATTTGGCCTTTTTTCCTCCATCTTATCTCCCTTTTACTATTTAAACGGCTGTCTTTTAATCTGTTTTAATTTCATGAATAATAGTTTTTATTCGTCATGCCCGAGGACCTTTATCGGGCATCCATTTTTATTCACTTCGGGAATCGAACGAATGTAAGGAGTCCGCCCTTTATTCAAATTCGCTCGTTCTGGCGCTCGCTATCCATTTTAAATTGGATTCCCGCTAAAAACATGCGGGAATGACGACAAGAATATTAATACGTTCGAGATTGCCACTCATACAAAATACAAATTGAGCCCCTGTCTATTTTCCAAACTGGATCACCATGCCGCCGGCTATTATCAAAATCAGGCCGAACCAGGTGGATGCGGCAATGTTTTCGAGGAAAAAAAACCGGCCAAAAAGAATGCTTACCAGCGCGAACACCGCTACATAGACGCCAAGCAGTTTAGAGAAATCCCATTTGACCATATTGACGGTCAGCCCGTAAAAACCCAATATCGCCATTCCTGCTATTATCACGACCAGACCGCGCGTCCTGAGCCCGCGCCTGACGAGCGCGTCTCCCCCAACCTCCAGCACCGCGGCAGCGACAAAAATTAACCAGGCTATTATCGTCATTTTCCACTCCTGATCGATCAGAAATTTTTCCAGTTCTTTTAATATACCCTTCACTTCCCCATTTCATCCAGCGACAGGTTCAGCTTCAGCACGTTTACGGCGGGCTCTCCGAATATGCCAAGAAACCGCCCATTGGTATTTGCCTGGATAAGCCCGAGGACTTTCGCCTCATCCAGCCCCCTGGCCCTTGCCACCCTGCCCGCCTGATACAATGCCGCGGCGGGGCTGATCGCCGGGTCCAGCCCGCTTCCTGAAGAGGTCACGAGATCAACGGGTATAGGATTCCGGTTGCCAGGGCCGGCTGCGTGCAGTGCGGCAACACGCGCCTTTACGGCCTCCATGAGAGCGGGATTATTGGGGCCCAGGTTGGATCCGGAGGAAGAGCTTCCGTTATACGGGTAAGGTGTGGTCG
Organism: Nitrospirota bacterium; assembly: GCA_021819985.1. GTDB lineage: Bacteria > Nitrospirota > Thermodesulfovibrionia > Thermodesulfovibrionales > JdFR-88 > JAKAEG01. The sequence goes on from JAKAEG010000124.1 coordinate 5,310, forward strand.
CGGAGGGCCTTCCCCAAAAATATTCGGGGCCATCGAACTGCTGGCCTATCAGGGCGGAGCCCACCGGCTTGCCGTCTTTCATTATGATGCTTCCGTTTGCCTTTGCAGGGAAAACGGCCTGGGAAATACCTGTGATGGCGAGGGGATAAATTATCCCGGTAAGCACCGTTAGCACGATCAGCGTCATCACCGCGTTTCTGATCATTTTTATGGACATTTTCATTTATATTCCTCCTTTTTCAGGCCATGTTTGTTCAGACTATGCGCAGCGCCGTTATAAGCATGTCTATGAGCTTTATCCCTATAAACGGCACTATCAGCCCGCCCACGCCGTAAATGAGGGCGTTATTGCGCAGCACCACCTGTGCTCCAAGGGGTTTGTACTTGACGCCCCGAAGCGCAAGCGGGATCAAAAAGACAATGACCAGCGCGTTGAAGATAACAGCTGACAGCACCGCGCTTTGCGGCGTTGCAAGGTGCATTATGTTTAGCGCGCCCAGGGCCGGGTAGACAGAGATGAACGCCGCCGGAAGTATGGCAAAATATTTTGCCACATCGTTTGAGATGCTGAAGGTGGTAAGCGTTCCCCTGGTCATGAGGAGCTGTTTTCCGATCTCGACTATCTCTATCAGCTTGGTAGGGTTCGAATCCAGGTCCACAAGGTTTCCTGCCTCTTTTGCCGCCTGTGTGCCCGTGTTCATGGCCACCGCGACATCGGCCTGGGCCAGCGCGGGGGCATCGTTGGTGCCGTCGCCGGTCATGGCTACAAGCTTTCCGCCAGCCTGGTGCTCGCGTATGAGTTTCAGTTTGGCCTCCGGAGTGGCTTGTGCCAGAAAATCGTCTACACCGGCTTCGGCCGCAACAGCCGCGGCGGTAAGCGGATTGTCGCCGGTTATCATAATGGTCTTGATGCCCATCTGTCTCATTTCAGCGAACCGCTCCTTGATGCCGCCTTTTACAATATCGTTCAGGCGGATAACGCCCAGCACCTTTGTGCCTTCCGCGACAACAAGAGGGGTGGCTCCCTGTCTGGCGACGTCATCCACGATCGTGCGAACCTCCGAAGGAAAAATACCTCCCTGGTTCTGGACATATTTTTCCACCGCATCGGCCGCACCCTTGCGGATCTCCCTGCCATCCAGGTTCACTCCGCTCATTCTCGTCTGAGCGCTGAACTCCACGAAATGGGCGCCCAGGGCATGGATGTCCCGTTCCCTGAGGGCGAATTTTTCCTTGGCCAATACAACGATGCTCCTGCCCTCCGGTGTTTCGTCGGCCAGGGATGAAAGCTGGGCCGCGTCGGCAAGCACATGAGCGTCAACGCCCGGAGCCGGTATGAACATGGTGGCCTGGCGGTCTCCCAGGGTGATGGTGCCGGTTTTATCCAGAAGAAGCACATCAACATCACCCGCAGCCTCCACCGCCCGTCCGGACATCGCTATGACATTGGCCTGTATCATGCGGTCCATGCCCGCTATGCCTATCGCGGAAAGCAGTCCGCCTATTGTGGTCGGGATAAGACAGACAAGCAGGGAGATGAGCACCGTAATGGTGACGGGGTTGCCATGGCCCGCGGCCTTGACGCTGAATATCGAAAACGGAAGCAGGGTGGCCGTGACAAGCAGAAAGATGATGGTGAGTCCGGCAAGCAGTATATCCAAGGCTATCTCGTTTGGGGTCTTCTGGCGCTTGGCCCCCTCCACCATGGATATCATGCGATCTAAAAAAGTCTCGCCGGGATTGGACGTTATCCTTACGACAAGCCAGTCGGAAAGCACCATCGTGCCGCCGGTTACCGCGCTCCGGTCGCCTCCCGATTCCCTGATGACAGGGGCGCTTTCGCCGGTTATCGCGCTTTCATTTACTGACGCAACACCCTCTATGACCTCTCCATCCATGGGGATGAGATCGCCCGCCTCGATAAGGACAATGTCTCCCTTCTTCAGCTGCGAAGAGGACACCTGGGTTATTCCCGAATCCCTTTGCGGTTTGGCAAGCTTTTTGGCCATAACGTCCTGGCGCGTTTTTCTAAGCGCGTCGGCCTGGGCCTTGCCCCGCCCCTCCGCCATGGATTCGGCGAAGTTGGCGAAAAGCACCGTCACCCAAAGCCAGATCGCTATCTGGAAGATGAAACCGGGCGAGGCCTCGCCCCTTCCGGTAATTACGGCATGCAGATAAAGCGCAGTGGTAAGGACGCTGCCCACCTCCACAACGAACATGACCGGATTTTTTATCTGATGCGCGGGGTTCAGTTTTTTTACGGAATCCCAGATGGCCCGGCGCACTATCTTTGGTTCAAACAGTGATCTTTTGCTCTTTTCCCTTATCTTGCTCATGGAAAAAAATCTCCTCTTTATTTCTCTTATCTATGGATCAGGTATTCGGCTATCGGCCCAAGCGCAAGACTTGGAAGGAAAGTAAGCGCGCCAACGACCAATATGACCCCTATCAGGAACACAACGAACAGGGGCGTGTGGGTAGGCAGTGTACCAAGCCCTGCCGGGACCTGCTTCTTTTTGGCCAGAGAGCCCGCGATGGCCAGCACCGCGATAATGACCCAGAACCGTCCGATGAATATGATCACCCCGCCTATGGTGTTGTAAAAAAGTGAATTGCCGTTAAGGCCGGCAAACGCGCTCCCGTTATTGTCCGCAAATGACGAGAAGGCGTAGAGGACCTCGGAAAAGCCGTGCGGACCGGGGTTTGAAATACCGGCCAGCCCGGCTTTTGTCGAGACGGCGATGGCAGTGCCGATCTTGATCAATGCGTTCACGACCAGCACCGCGAAGGCCGCCATCTTCATTTCATACATCTCTATTTTTTTGCCCAGGTACTCAGGGGTCCGGCCCACCATGAGACCGGCTATGAACACCGTGAGTATGGCGAATATGAGCATGCCGTACAGGCCGGAACCCACGCCTCCGAAAATGACCTCGCCCAGCTGTATGAGCCACATGGGTATCATGCCCCCAAGGGGGGTGAAAGAGTCATGCATGGAATTTACGGAGCCGTTCGAGGTGGCGGTGGTTGCGGCGGCCCATATGGCGGAGCTGACAATGCCGTTGCGCACCTCCTTGCCTTCCATGTTCCCGCCGGCCTGAAGGGGGCTTGCAGCCTGGTCAACCCCGACCGATGCAAAATGAGGATTGCCGCCCTGCTCCGCCCAAGTGCATGCGAACGTAAGGGGCATAAGGACAATAAGCATTGCTGCCAGCAGCGCCCAGCCCTGCCGCTTGTCCCCGACCATCTGGCCGAAGGTAAGGCATAATGCCGCGGGGATGAGGAGTATCGCCAGGGCCTCCAGGAAGTTGGTAAAAGGCGAAGGGTTTTCAAACGGGTGCGCGGAGTTGACGTTGAAGAACCCGCCTCCATTCGTGCCCAACTGCTTGATAGCTATCATCGAGGCCGCGGGGCCCATAGATCG
>JAKAEG010000125.1 GCA_021819985.1 Nitrospirota bacterium
CAGAGAAATGACGCCTAAGCAAAAAACCATCGAATCACAAGAGGCCTCAGAATAGAACGGCTTGCTGAAACTATTGCAATTTCTTCCGGCGGTTCGATTGATTTTTACAGCGGCCTCGAATTCGCACCAAGCGGAGTGCAAAACATGAGGGCCATCTACTCGCTTATTGCGCTCACCGGAAATCTGGATGCGGAGGGAGGCCTTCTTATACGCACCTATCCTCATGGGCCTTGCGCGGAATTTTCACCTGATCCGGATCATCCGCCCATTGGCTCAAGGGAATACCCGCTTTTTTATGCCCTAACCGGTAAAGCGCATGCAGCAGCTCTGCACGGCGATCCTTATCCGGTGCGCGGATTGCTCCTTGTTGGGGGGTCCCCTTATCTCTCGTATCCAGATCCGGCAAACTGGAAGCGGATATACGATAGCCTTGATTTCATGGCCGTGGTAGACAGGTCCATGCCCGAGGAGGCTGCCTGGGCGGATGTTATTCTCCCTGCCGCTACATATTATGAAACCAATTCCCTCCAGTTTTACCGTACCCATATGCGTCTACGCCACAAACTAATAGAGCCCGTGGGGCGGGCCCTGAACGATTCCATCATTCTGGCGAAGATAGCAGAACGGTTGGGTTTTGGCCACGCTTTCCCGCAGTCGGAAAAGGAGATGAGGGAGCGGGCGCTTACCGGGCATCCAGAATTAGTGAGACGTTTTTTCGAAGGTGCTGATATAGTTGAATTGCCTTTTCCCAAGCAACGGGTGCGCAAGTACGAGACAGGACATCTGCGCAGTGACGGGCGGCCGGGATTTCCGACCCCAACAGGCAAGTTTGAATTCAAGTCCACACTTCTTGAGCGCTATGGATATGACCCGTTGCCTTTGTACAAGGATCCCCGCTCTGCGGGACCGCGGAGCATAAACAACGGCGATCCCGTAACCGTCTTTACAGAAAAAGGGCAGATTACGTTAAAAGCGCATAATTAATTTTTAAAATAAAAGGCGACTGACGGAACAAAGATGGGTTGAACCATCGGGAAGCCTCCAATAACACGAAGCCGACCGTCTGGGCTTTATGAAAATGGAGGCGTGGTATGCAAAAAAATTATTCCGGCCGGCTTATAGTGCTTAATGGCGAGAAAACTATTTTTTCTCCCGGGGAAACAATCCTTCAGATAGCAAACAGGAACCAGATACAAATCCCTGCGCTCTGTCATGATCCAAGACTGACCCCTTCCGGACACTGCAAGGTCTGCCTTGTCGAGATCAACGGCAAGATGAAAGCGTCCTGTACCGCCAAGGCGGAAACCGGCATGATTGTCGAAACCCATTCTGAGAAAGTGAAGGAAGCCCGCAGGAGGCGTGTAACAGCCATCTTAAAACAGCATAAGGGCAACTGCGCGACATGCCAGCAGTACGAGTTTTGCGGGCTGCTGAACCTGGCCGAAGAAGTTGGCCTCGGCCGTCCTGTTTTTTCCTTCACCGGCACGCCGGAAACAGAAGTTGTGGAAAACAAGCTCCAGATCGATCTTGCCAAGTGCATAAGGTGCGGCAAGTGCGTGAGGGTCTGCGCCGACATAAGAAAGGTGGGATCTCTGCGTCATCCCGTGCTCTCCCCGGACGTGGACAAGATCACTTTCAGCAAAGAATGTGAGAGGTGCGGCCAATGCGCGGTAATGTGCCCGACGGGAGCAATCGTTGAAATATACAGGGACAGACCTGACAAACGCGTGAAAAGTGTCTGCACCTATTGCGCTACGGGATGCAGTATTTATCTCGACGTTAAGGAAGAAAAAGTCATAGGAGTAACGACTGACGATCTCGATCCAGTTGGCCGTGGCAATTTGTGCGTGAAGGGGAGGTTCGGTTTTGCTTTTATTCACAATCCGGACAGACTGAAAACGCCTCTCATCAAAGAAAATGGAAATTTCCGTGAAGCTTCCTGGGAAGAGGCATTCTCACTCATTACTTCGGGGCTGACAAAGATCAAGGAGGCTTATGGGGCCGAAGCAATCGGCGGCATCGGTTCGGCCAGGGCCACTAATGAGGACAATTATCTTTTTCAGAGGATGATGAGGGGTGCGCTGGGAACGGACAATATCGACAACTGCGCGAGACTCTGCCACATACCGGCTGCCACAGCCCTGAAAATGTCGTTTGGCATCAGCGCGTCCACTTCTTCATTGACCGACCTGGAACATAGTGACGTAATATTGGTGGCCGGTTCGAACACTACCGAAGCGCATCCCATATCGGCGCTGCATCTCAAGTGGGCCCATTCTCGTGGGTCCAGGCTCATTGTGATAGACCCAAGGGCGATCTCTCTTGCCTCCGAGGCGGATATTCACCTGCAACTCAGGCCAGGAACAAATGCGGCACTGTTCAACGGCCTTCTAAGAGTAATAGTCGAAGAGGACCTCTGCTATAAGGAGTTTATCGGCAGATTCACCGCGGGGTGGGACAAAACGGTCAAAACGGCACTCGCGCTTACCATGAATGAAGTGGAAAGCATCACCGGAGTGCCAAAAGACCTTATCGTCAAGGCAGCGAAGATATACGGGAGCAGCCGGAGGTCGATCATCATCAGCGGGCTCGGCGTGGACGAACACGAATACGGCACAGAGGGCATGCTTGCACTGATAAACCTTGCATTGGCTACTGGAAATATCGGCAATCCGGGATCAGGTGTGTTCTGCCTGAGGGGGCAGAACAACGTACAAGGGGTATGTGATATGGGCTGCCTTCCAGGGCTGCTCCCCGGATATCAGCCGGTAAAAAATGAACAGGTCCGCGAGAAATTTTCCGCTCATTGGGGGAGGCAGATTCCTGACTGGATTGGAAAAAACTCCGCTCAGATGATGGACGCCGCACTGGAAGAAAAAATTAAGGCCCTCTACATCTGGGGCGAGGACCCTGCCCAGACACACGGAGATACAAAACACATCAGGAAGGCGTTGGAGAGTCTGGATTTTATGATATATCAGGACTTGTTTTTCACAGAAACTGCGGTGTTTGCAAACGTGATATTGCCCGCAGCCTCGTTCGCCGAAAAGGACGGCACGTTTACCAATACGGAAAGGAGGGTGAGGCTTCTAAGGAAGGCGGTGCAGCCTGTTGGAAGCGCAAAAGCAGACTGGGAAATATTCAGGGACCTTTCCAATGCGCTGGGCCTGCGATCAGATTATCAATCGCCGGCTGAGGTATATGATGAGATGGCCTCATTAACCCCTTATTTAAAAGGCATCTCCCATAAGAGACTGGGAGGCAATGGACTTCAGTGGCCATGCCTGAACGAATCACATCCCGGCACTGAGCGGCTTTATACGCATGGATTTCCTTCGGGTCTGGCGGCATTTCATCCAGTCCCGTACCGGATTCCTTCGGAGGAAGTGACGGAAGAATATCCATTTATACTGATTACAGGGAGAAGGCTCTACCATTTCAACAATGCCGCACAGACCAGCCGGACTGAAACTGCATCAGGAACCGAGGAATGCCTTGATATGAATCCCTTCGACATGGAGCGCCTGAATCTCAGCGTTGGACAGAAGGTAAAGGTCAGGTCGCGCAGAGGTGAAATTATTGCTTATGTCAGGGCCGATTCCGCGATTCTCCAAGAGACGGTTTTCGCTTCATTTCACACCATGAGGCTTCCAATAAATGTGCTGACAGGAGGCGCAAGAGACAGCTATACAGATACCTACAGCTATAAATTTTCCGCCGTAAATGTGGAGCGTCACATATGACCGGTATAAAGGGAACTTTAAATTTGTGAGCTCGCGGCTAAGATGCCTATATTCTACCGATAATCCTCACGATCCGGGTTTCTCTGCCAGCGTGTACTTTCGGCCGTAATCCGCGCCGAATTTCAGTCTTACAAAATGTGGTATCCTGGACGCACACTTCCCTTTTGTCAAGATCGCTTATGATGCCATGTTTCAACCCGAAATCCGCCTGAAAAAATGCTACTTTCGCGATTAAAGCAGGTGCTATTATTTTATTTGAATCGTCATTTTAGGCGCATCGGGAAGGACGGGCAGGCATCTGGTCAGGCAGGCACTGGACAGGGGCCATGCTGTGACAGCATTCGTTCGCAACCCGGCCAAAATGGACGTGTCACACGAAAACCTCTCGATTTTCAAAGGTGACATCCTTCATACGGAGGAAGTCGATGCTGCCGTAACATGGCAGGACGCGGTCCTCTCTGCTTTGGGCCTGACCAAGGGCTCTCCCAAAACGATATGCGCCGATGGGATAAAAAACATCATTGCCGCCATGAAAAAGCACGGGGTCAAACGTCTCATCATGGAGTCTGCCTATGGGGTCGGAAATACGAGGAACAAGGTTTTTTACGCCAGGGTATTGTGGCTGATTATTAAAGACAGGATTAAGGACAAGGAAGCGATGGAAAGGGAGATCCAGGGGAGTGGGCTCGAATGGGTGATAGCCCGCCCGGTCGCTTTGACAGACGGCCAAAAGACCTGATTGTACCGGGCCGGACTCGATCTCAAACTCAGCTTTTTCCCAAGGGTCTCCCGCGCCGACGTGGCCGACTTCATGCTTTCCCAGCTTGAAAGCGGCAAATTCCTACATGAAATGCCGATAGTGAGCCTTTAAGAGCAAACGGGCCTGTGCGAGAAAATGGGACTCAAAACCTATCTGGCCACCTCCGCGCCACTGCCATATTAAGAGCGAGCGGTGTCGCATCCAACCTGGAGCAACATTCCGATGAACGCTGATTGTTCCCGGGGAGGGCCTGGGTTGCCCCAGGCCCCTTGCCGCTTCTAACCGTTTTCTAACGGAATACCCTCAAACAGCCTGAAATCCCATAAAAAGCTGAAGGTCGCGGGTTCGAATCCCGTCGCCCGCTCTTTTGTTTTTTCTTTTTTAATTTTTTCATTTCCTGCCGGACCGGAATCTACTATAATCTTTAGTATTACCAGATTTTTTTAAAAAAATAAAAGGATATTCACCTTTTCAGAGGGGGCCCGGATGGCTGGCAGTGTCCTTAACGGCGTAAGTCTCTTTACAGATCTCGATGTATATCTCTTCAGGCAGGGAAATCACTTTAAACTCTATGACAAACTGGGCTCGCACATTATTGAATCCGGCGGGGTCAGAGGTACCTATTTCGCGCTCTGGGCGCCAAACGCCAAGTCGGTTTCGGTGATGGGTGATTTCAATGGCTGGAACAAGCACACTCACCAGCTTTCCTCAAGATGGGACAGTTCGGGCATATGGGAAGGTTTTATACCGGGCATGGCGGAAGGCCAGATATACAAATACCATATCGAATCAAAATACGGGGGCTATGTCTGCGATAAGGGAGATCCCTATGCCTATCTCTGGGAGGTTTCTCCAAGGACGGGCTCTAAAGTCTGGAACCTTGATTACGAATGGGGCGACAGAGAATGGATGGGCACGAGGAAATCAAAAAACTCGCTTGACAAGCCTTTCTCCATTTACGAGGTCCATCTGGGTTCCTGGCGCAGGGTCCCCGAAGAGGGAAACCGGTTCATGACATACCGGGAGATGGCGCCCTATCTTGCCGGTTATGTAAAAGACATGGGTTTTACGCACGTTGAGTTCATGCCTGTGATGGAACACCCTTTTTACGGCTCCTGGGGCTATCAGGTCCTGGGTTATTTTGCCCCCACAAGCCGTTTCGGAACTCCTCAGGATTTCATGTACCTTGTGGACCAGCTCCATCAAAACGGGATCAGTGTGATACTGGACTGGGTGCCTTCCCATTTCCCGGACGACGCGCATGGATTGTCCTATTTCGACGGCACGCACCTGTACGAGCACAGCGACCCCAAACAGGGCTTCCATCCGGAGTGGAGGAGCTATATTTTCAACCACGGCAGAAACGAGGTGCGGGCGTTTCTTATAAGCAGCGCGATGTTCTGGCTGGAGAAGTATCATGCGGACGGACTCCGGGTGGATGCGGTCGCCTCGATCCTTTATCTTGATTACGCGAGGGAAGAAGGGGAGTGGGTGCCTAACCGGTTCGGCGGAAAGGAAAACCTGGAGGCCATAAGCTTTGTAAAGCGATTCAATGAGGCGGTCTACACCGCTCATCCTGATATCCAGACCGCGGCCGAGGAATCCACCGCATGGCCGATGGTCTCCCGTCCGCCTTATATCGGCGGCCTTGGGTTCGGGATGAAATGGAACATGGGCTGGATGCATGACACCTTGAAATATTTCTCTCTGGACCCCATACACCGCAAGTACCACCATAACGAGCTTACATTCAGCATATGGTATGCCTTTTTCGAGAACTTTATCCTGCCGCTTTCCCATGACGAGGTGGTCTACGGGAAGGGCTCTCTGCTTGGACGGATGCCCGGGGATGACTGGCAAAAGTTCGCCGGCCTGAGGGCGCTTTTTGGCTATATGTACGGCCATCCCGGCAAGAAGCTCCTGTTCATGGGAGGCGAGATAGGCCAATGGAACGAATGGTATCACGAGGAAAGCATACACTGGCATCTGCTCCAGTCTCCCGCTCACAAAGGGCTGCAGCAATGGGTAAAGGACCTGAACCGGGTTTACAGGAGCGAGCCCGCGCTGTACGGGAGGGACTTTGAGAACGACGGGTTCGAATGGGCCGACTTTTCTGACTGGGAGGGCAGCACGATAAGCTTTCTCAGGAAAAGTACCGGCGGCGAAAAGATCCTGGTGGTCTGCAATTTCACCCCCGTTCCGAGGCGGAATTATATTATCGGGGTGCCCTCCGGCGGGTACTGGCAGGAGATATTGAACAGCGATGCCGCCTTTTATGGCGGAAGCGGAATGGGCAATTCAGGGGGTGTGGAGGCCAGGCCCGAACCGACTCACGGCAGGCCTTTTTCAGTCAGAGTGACTTTACCGCCGTTGGCGGTCGTCTTTTTCAAACCCAGGGCTTAATAAGGCTCTGGCAGGTTGTTGAAAAAGCCCGGATTTCAAAAAGACGTCATGCCCGAGGTTATTAATCGGGCATCCAATTTGACTTGTTTTTAAATGGATTCCCGTCTACGCGGGAATGACCGAAATCATAATAGAGTTTTTCAACAGACTGCTAGAAAAGAGGAGGCGCCTTAGAAATGTCAGAAACTGAAAAAACAAAAATGGGCATAGATGTCCTCCTTTCTGAAAAAAGGGTTTTTCCGCCCCGTCCGGAGGCAAGCGCAAGGGCGCATATAAAGAGCATGGAGGAATACGAGCGGATATATAAAAGATCCGTTGAAGACCCCGAAGGTTTTTGGGCGGAAATAGCCGGAACGCACATCGACTGGTTTAAGAAATGGGACAAGGTCCTCGAATACGATTTCACGAAGCCTTTCATAAAATGGTTCCAGGGCGGCAAGCTTAACGCCTCTTACAATTGCCTGGACAGGCATGTGATGACTGCCCGCAGGAACAAGGCCGCCCTGGTATGGGAGACCGACAACGGAGCGTATTACACCTACACATATCAGCAGCTTTTCGTTGAGGTCAACCGGTTTGCAAACGTGCTTAAAAAACACGGTATCGGAAAAGGCGACAGGGTAACGCTTTACATGCCCATGGTCCCGGAACTGCCGATCGCGATGCTTGCCTGCGCAAGGATAGGCGCAATACACAGCGTGGTGTTCGGGGGCTTTTCGGCTCAGTCACTGAGCGACAGGATAAACGATTGCAAGTCCAAAATGGTAATAACTGCGGACGAGGGCCTGAGAGGCGGAAGGCGCATCCCGCTTAAGGCCAATGTGGACCATGCCCTGAACACATGCCCAGGGGTGGAGAAGGTGATCGTGGTCCGCCGGACTTCGGGCGCTGTGGACATCACTCCGGAGAGGGATTTCTGGTGGCACCATGAGATGTGCGCCAGGGACATTTCGAATTACTGCGAACCCGTCCCGATGGACGCCGAAGACCCGCTGTTCATTCTTTACACGTCAGGTTCAACCGGCAAGCCCAAAGGGGTGCTCCATACGACCGGGGGCTATATGGTATTTTCGAACCTCACGTTCAAATGGATCTTCGATTATCATGACGAGGACATTCATTTCTGCACCGCGGACGTCGGGTGGATAACCGGGCACACCTATATAGTTTACGGACCGCTTTCTGAAGGCGCGACTTCTCTTATGTTCGAGGGGGTCCCCGCGTATCCAGACCCGGGAAGGTTATGGGACATAGTTGACAAGCACGGCGTGAACATAATCTATACCGCCCCGACCGTTATAAGGGCGCTTATGCGCGAAGGCACATCCTGGGTAAAAGGGCACGACCTTTCATCTCTCAAGGTGCTTGGTACCGTTGGAGAGCCCATAAACCCGGAGGCCTGGATGTGGTATCACACGTTTGTGGGCAGGTGCAAGCTTCCTGTCGTGGACACTTGGTGGCAGACCGAAACGGGCGGCATACTGATTACTCCCTTGCCAGGCGCAATGCCTGTTAAACCGGGCTCCGCAAGCAGACCTTTCCCGGGAATAGTGCCCCAGGTCGTCAGGGAAAACGGGCAGCCCGCAAATACAAACGAGGGCGGATATCTTGTAATAGACAAGCCATGGCCAGGAATGATTAGGGGCACATATGGCGACCCTGATAACGCGAGGATAAGAGAGGTTTACTTCAGCCGGTTCCCCGGGAAATATTTCTCCGGCGACGGGGCCAGGGTGGATGCGGACGGCGACTTCTGGCTTATGGGCAGGATAGATGACGTCCTCAATGTATCGGGGCACAGGATCGGCACGGCC